>CAYGUN010000249.1:0-4300 GCA_964353025.1 uncultured Bacteriovoracaceae bacterium | reverse complement strand
TTCAAAGCTAGCATTTGTCCATAGGCCATTGATTCACCAAGCTCCACGTGTAGAAATCCCATAAATGAGTTCATATTATCTTGGAGTATGTAATAGACGATTGAGAGAATAATCGTAAATTTAAAAAGCCCTTTCGCCGCTTCGACCAAAGCTCGTTTTGAAAACAAACGCTTAAATCCTTCAATTGGATTTACTCTTTCAAGTTTTAATTGCAGAACATCCGGTGCGTAGATAAATCCGATTTGTGAAATTTGGGCCACAAATGAAATAAGAAAAGCTGAAACAAAGACAGGCCCCGTACACTTTAACCCTGTTACAATTGTTTTTTGCAACACAATTTTATAAAAATCTGGTTTTTGAGCTAATTTCATATCAATATCAACCAGCCAGTGAATAAAATCAGTCATGGTTTCATAAGCATAAACAGCAAACATTGTAATGGTCAGAATCGTAACGGCCAGAATGATAAGACTATTTACTTCCTTAGAGGAAGCAACTTGGCCTTTCTTACGGTATTCATCAATCCGATACTGGGAAGGCTCTTCTGTTTTTTCGCCTGAATCTGAATCTTCGGCCATCTATACCCTTCTAAACTGTTAACTGGAACCACTGCCCCAGTTGATTTATATACATTTCATAGGCCACATGAAAAAATTCATCTGATATGGCCATGAAAACTAGTAATCCAAATCCTATATTCACCACAAAGCTCACCATTAAAATATTCATCTGAGGAACAGTTCTAGCAATAATTCCCAACACCATATTTAAAAGTAAGTTTGAAAAAAGTATGGGGGAAGCTAGAATAAGAGCTGAAACAATGAGTTCTTTAAAAAAATTAAAAAAGAAATCAGCAGGTTGTGCCAAAGCAAAAACGGTCATTGTATTGATTGAAGTGAAACTGTTATACGCCCCCTTGAGCATAGGCATTAAAGCACCACTGGATAAAATCATCATAATTAATGTCCATTGAATAAGCTTTTCAATAGGACCAATTCGGCTAACATAAGTTGGATCAAAATAACTCACAGAGGAGAAGCCCATTTGTTGAGTCATAATAGAGCCTGCTGCGATAAATAAAGACATAATCGATTTAAGTAAAAAACCTATTACGAGCCCTACCACACCATGAAAAATAGTAAGTAGCCATACATTATCTTTTCCAATTAAAAGTATTTCTTTAGAAACAACACCTTCAACTCCAGGAAAGAAATAATAAGAAAGAATCACACTCATTAAAATTTTAAGTATCATGGGAACTGAAGCATTATCAAAAACAGGAATATTAATGACAATAGCAACCGTTCTGGTAAAAACTATCCAGAACGCTAAAAATTGAATTTCATTAAAAATTGAAATATTCATTAATTACCAGCTATCACCTGTGGGATACTCACTATAAGTTCAGTTGTAAAACCTGTTATTGTTTCCATCATCCAAGGGCTAAAAATAACAATCGAGCCAATAATAACTAAAATCTTTGGAATAAAGGATAAAGTCTGTTCGTTGATCTGAGTTACTGCTTGAAAAAGAGAAACTAAAATACCGATAATAAGTGCACCCAGTAGCATTGGTGCTGCAAGCATTAACGTTACCTTAATTGCTTGGTTTACTAATTCAATAACAAAATCATTTCCCATACATTCCTTTAGTTAAATGAGCGCAACAGAGCACCGGTTACAAGTTGCCAACCGTCGACCAAAACAAAAAGTAATAATTTAAATGGCATCGAAACCATAACTGGAGGAAGCATCATCATCCCCATGGCCATCAAAACTGATGCCACGACCATATCTAAAATTAAAAATGGAATATAAAGTAAAAACCCGATCTGAAAGGCAGTCTTAAGCTCACTAATAATAAATGAAGGCACAATATAATGAAAAGGAACCTCATTCACATCTGCAGGCAGAGGTGCCGAAGTAATATCATAAAAGAGTTTAATATCTGCTTTTCTTATATGCTTCTGCATAAATCCACGTAAATCTCTCTCCATTACAGTTAAGGCCTCTGGTGCTTGAATTTGCTTTTTCACATAAGGATCGACTGCATTATAATAAATACTTTTTCCCGTAGGCATCATGACAAATACTGAGAGAAACATAGCAAAACCAATCAGCAGTTGGTTTGGTGGCATATTTTGAGTACCAATGGCCTGTCTCATGAATGAAAGAACAACAATAATTCGAGTGAAAGAAGTGCATAAAATAATAATTGCTGGAGCGAGGGTAAGAACAGTAAACAAGAGAAGAATTTCAATAGTATCAACCAGGCTCGCACCTTGTCCGAAATTTATACTAACCCCAGGCGCTTTGATAGCACCTTGAGCAAATGCACCACTGCTCATCATTACTAGCGCCATCAAAAAACTGTTTTTAATAAATTTCATTATAACTCTTGTTGTAAAGGTTTAAGATTCTTTATTTTATTTTTTAACTCTTCTCTAAAGCCTTTTTTATTGTCGTCTACCGGAGTAGATTCCAGGATATTCTCTTTCAATTTCACTTTTTCAAAAATAAATTCATCTTTATTTTGCAAGTCAAGATTACTGTCGAAGTTTTCACCTGAAACAATTTTCTCACCATCTTTCACTAACCCCATTGGGTCATTAATTTCAGATAAAAACTGCATCCCATTTTCAGTATTACTTAATAAGAAAATTTGCTTATGAACTTTCACCATCATCAAAGATTTTTTAGGAGATATATGAGTTTGGCTTAAAACTTCAATTTGTTTTGTGTTATTAAGAAAACCAAGTTTTGACCTTTTAAAAACACCTTTTTTAAATAAAACAACTAACCCGTAGAAAAGAAGTAAAACGAAGCCTAAGAAGGCCACAAACTTCCCCATGTAACTAACCATTGAAAAACTTCCCGTCTTTTTTTCTGTAGCAGCTTGAGAAGTTATCACTTTATCTTCTTTGAAATCAGATTTTACAATTTGTGTTGTTACTTCTGATTTTTTAGAAGCCTTATCATGCTCTAGTGTTTTTTTCTTTTCTGAAACTTTCGTTTTTTCATCACTAATCAACTCATTTAGGTAATCCTCTCCTAAAATCTCTTCAAGTTTCTTATCTCTTCCTTTCATTTCTTTTATAGAAGTCTTTGTCTCTTTTTGAACTGGAGCATATGAAACAGCTGAACTACTTTTTACTCTCACTTTTGGAAAATTTAATTCTAAGTAGTTATCTTTTACAAACATAGAAACACTTGTCTTATGCTTTTCAATATTAAAAGGGAATTTCAAAGCCAAATTTGTCTGGTTTGAACCACTTGTCATATGAATATGAGTGTCTTTTTCATTGCTAGTTGAAAAATTTTCTTTTCTCAGAATTTCTTTAAGATTTTTGGCCAAATTTGAATGAGGAATACTTACTAATATTTTATTGCCATCAAACTTTAACTCGGGAGCTCCTCTCAACACTCCCTTATAGAGAACTTTAATACTTCCGTCCTTGCTTCCTTTTGAAAACTTCACTTTATCAATAGTGAGTGCCATGGAAGACAGAGAGAAGACTAAAGCAAAGAGCGAGAAGTAGAGCTTTTTCATAAATTCACCTATTTTAATGTTTCAATTCTTTCAATTGGGCTAATGATATCTGTTAATCGAATCCCAAATTTTTCATTTACAACGACAACTTCACCTCTTGCAACAAGCTTCCCATTAACTAAAACTTCTAATGGCTCACCCGCAAGTTTATCCAGTTCTAAAACAGACCCCTGGCCAAGTTGTAATAAATCTTTAATAACGACTTTTGAACGTCCAAGTTCAACACTCACGTTGAGAGGAATATCAAGAATAAAGTCAATATTTTGCACTTTAAGTTTATTAAGCGCATCATCACCACTTTTAATGCCATCAGCAAGGTTCCTGATAATTTTCTCTTTTTCTGATTCCTCTACACTGCTTGCATTTAAGTTCCCTGCTGGTACAGTTTGCTCCTGCCCTACATTTTCATTGTTTTCGTTGTTCTCATCCATCTTGCACCCTCTATTTTATTCGTCTGTTATTCTTTTACTTATTTGAACGGCCCTATTGCCTTTATAAACACCTGCCAAGCACTTTAATTTCTTAGCACCTTCAATCTCTATATCTAATTCCCCTGAAACTTCTTGGCTTAAAGGAAGGACATCTCCAATATTTAAGTTAATTAAATCGCCAACTGTAATTTGAGTTTCCCCTAGCTTTACAATCGCCGTTGCATCAGTTGATTGAACATGATCGTTCATAGATTTTGTCCACAGACTATCAACAACATCATTATCTGTTTGATAACTTGAACTTAGTTTTTGCTTAATGG
>CAYGUN010000248.1:0-4338 GCA_964353025.1 uncultured Bacteriovoracaceae bacterium | reverse complement strand
ACAATGAAGCATCTCAGTCAGGTAATGTGAGATTTATAAACGCATAGTGCAAAAAAAAAGGAGCGAATGCATCGCTCCTTTCTATTGTAAAAAGGTAAATTTTAAAACTTACTTGTGCTTACTGAACCACTCTTTAGAACCCTTTGTATCAGGCTTCATAGTATCGTCACCTTCAGTCCAACCAGCAGGACAAACTTCTCCGTGCTTCGCTGTGTACTGATAACCCTTAACGAGTCTTAGAGTCTCTTCAGGGCTTCTACCAACAGATAGATTGTTGATTGTTGCATGTTGGATAATGTCTTTATCATCAATGATGAAAAGGCCACGAAGAGCAACGCCTGCTTCTTCAATAAGGACTTCGTAATCACGAGCAACTTGCTTATTAAGATCCGCTAGGATTGGAAAATTAACTTCTCCAAGTCCGCCTTCATTTCTGTCTTGTTGAGTCCAAGCAAGGTGAGAAAAGAAAGAATCAACAGAGCAAGCAATAAGTTCACAACCAATTTTGTTAAACTCAGCTGCTTTGTCAGAGTATGCAACGATCTCTGTTGGACAAACAAATGTGAAATCCAATGGGTAAAAGAAAAGAACTTTCCACTTTCCTTTGTAATTATCAAGACTGACTTCTTTTTCTTCGCCATTGTAAAGGGCAGCAGTTTTAAAAAAAGGCGCCTTATTTCCAACTAAACGACTCATAGTATTCTCCTTATATGCTTTAGTATTAAAGTTGCTACACAATAAACCTGATTATCAAAAAAAACAAGGCTTGCTAGCTTGACTCAGAGTTGTTAACGCTTATCTTAGTAAAGAGTTTGTTTTACTATGGTATAAAGCTCGTGATCTTATGGGCAAAATTTAGTATAATGAGTAGAGGCTTTCAGTTATAAGATGTTGAAAATACAAAAGAAAATACTGGTGTATTTCTTTCAAGTAAAAAAATGAAATTACCGATAAACATAGAGAGAATCAATGTCGAATAGAAAGAATCGATTGATTCAAACGGAGAAAAAATGAGTGACCCAAAGGCATACATACCAAACCCAATAGTTATTGAACAAACGGCCAGAGGCGAGAGGCAATATGATATCTATTCGAGGTTGTTATTAGATAGAATTATTTTTCTAGGTACTGAAGTTAATGATACTGTTGCGAACCTTCTAGTGGCCCAAATGCTCTTCTTAGAGCAATCTGATGCAGAGGCCCCAATTCACTTTTATATAAATAGTCCAGGCGGCGGAGTTTATGCCGGACTTGGTATATACGATACAATGCAGCACGTAAGCTGTCCTGTTCATACTTATTGTGTTGGAATGGCAGCTTCAATGGGCTCCCTGCTATTGCAAGCAGGTGAAGCTGGGCATAGGTATTCAATGCCTCATAGCCGTATTATGATTCACCAACCTTTAGGCGGTGCTCGAGGGCAGGCCACAGATATAGAGATTCAGGCCAGAGAGATACTTGACTTGAAAAAACAGTTAAATGAAATCTATGTCAAGCACACAGGACAAACGTACGATAAAGTAGAGACAGCTTGTGATAGAGATAATTATCTAAACCCTGTGATGGCAAAAGAGTTTGGTCTGATTGACGTGATAATTGAACCTAAGGGAAAAGCAGCTAATAAGTAAGATTATTAGAATTGGAGTTAAGGCATGGCCAAAAAAGATGGATTCGGCTCACTAAATTGTAGCTTTTGTGGAAAATCTCAAAAAGAAGTAAAAAAACTTATTGCGGGCCCTGGTGTCTATATTTGTGATGAGTGTATTGAACTTTGTAATGATATTATTTACGAAGACTCTGTTAAATCATCAGCTACTGCAACAATGGATAACGTTCCTAAGCCCCATGAAATTAAGGCCCACCTTGATCAATATGTTATTGGACAAGATAGAGCGAAAAAAATTATCTCTGTTGCCGTTCACAACCACTATAAAAGAATTTCTCATAAATCATCATCCCGTAATGAGCATGAAGTTGAGTTGGCGAAATCAAATATTTTGCTAGCTGGTCCAACTGGTTCAGGTAAAACGTTAATCGCTCAATCACTGGCGAAGTTTTTAAACGTTCCTTTTGCTATTGCAGATGCGACATCTTTAACGGAAGCGGGTTATGTTGGGGAGGATGTAGAGAACATCATCCTTAACCTTCTTCAAAATTGTGACTACGATATTGAAAGAGCACAAAGAGGTATTGTTTATATTGATGAGATTGATAAGATTGCAAGAAAATCTGAAAATCCATCTATTACTCGAGATGTTTCGGGTGAAGGTGTTCAGCAAGCGCTTCTTAAATTAATAGAAGGTACAGTTGCGGCAGTTCCTCCTAAAGGTGGAAGGAAGCATCCTCAGCAAGAGTTTTTACAAGTTGATACGACAAATATTCTTTTTGTTGTTGCTGGTGCTTTTGTTGGGTTAGATAAAATTATTGAAAAAAGAATGACTAAAAGACCTATGGGTTTAACTAGCAAATCAAATAGTGAGAAAAAGTCTATTATCGAAACTCTGGGTGGAATTGAGCCAGAAGATTTAACTAAGTTTGGGTTAATCCCTGAGTTCATTGGTCGTCTTCCAGTTAATGCTTTGTTGCAAGAACTTGATCAAGAGGCCTTGGTAAGAATTTTAAAAGAGCCAAGAAATGCAATAACTAAGCAGTATGTTAAGCTTTTTGAGATTGATGGTATTGAGCTTGAGTTTGATGAAGATGCATTAGATGAAGTCGCCACTATTGCTATTAAAAAGAAAACAGGTGCTAGAGGTCTTAGAGCAATTCTAGAGCAGACTATGCTGGATGTGATGTATGAGATTCCAGGCAATGAGAAAATCACTAAATGTGTAATTACCAAGAAGTCTATCCTGGGAGAAGAGGCACCTAAGCTTGTAGAGGGTGAGAGAAAGAAGAAGGAAAAGAAAGACGGAGCGCTTAGGGCCGAGAAGGGAAGTATAGAAAATGCTTCTTAGTTTGAGCACTGTAAGAAAAGATTAGAATGAGATAATTTTAGATTTTCACTGATAAAGACCTCCGTTGTGGGAGGTCTTTTTTTGTCAAATACTTAAAATAACTTGTGAGAGCTATTATGAAACTTTTACAGGCTTTCAATAACTCAACGTTTCAATAGACCTTAATTGTAAATAAAAAATGGCTTGGAAAAAATGACCCCAGCTTTTTTTTTGAAAATTATCCAAAAGTGGGTGACAATTGTATATGAGAACTAATTTTAAGAACGTAGTTGTTTTTAAGAAGAGTTGTCAGACTTCAACGAACTTTGCGCAGGAGGTGCTATGTCGGACAAGAAGTCAGAGAGTAAGTCATTCCCTTTACTACCATTAAGAGATGTTATCATTTTCCCGCACATGGTTGTTCCATTGTTCGTTGGTCGTGAGAAATCTATTTCTGCTTTAGAACAAGCTGCAAAAAATGGAAACGAATTATTTTTAGTTACCCAAAAAGATGCAAGCATTCTAAACCCAGAAAGAAGTGATGTTTACGATATAGGAACAGTTGTTTCAATTATTCAAATGTTAAGGCTTCCAGATAATACTGTGAAAGTTTTAATTGAAGGGAAATACAGAGCAACTATTGATGAGTTTAATTGTACTGATAATGGCTATACCACCTCTGTAAGTAAGTGCAAAGAAGAACTGGGTAGTGAAACAAACATTGAAGCTTCCATGAGAAGTATTAAAAATGTTTTTGAAAACTATGTGAAATTAAACAAGAGGATTCCACCTGAGTTATTAATGAGTATTAACTCAATTAATGATCCTTCTCGTTTAGCAGATATCATTGTCGCTCATTTAACAATGAAAATTCCTCAGAAGCAAGAAATCTTGGATGCAACGAATGTTGAGAAGAGACTTGAGCTTCTCCTTGAGAAAATGCAAGGTGAGATTGAAATTATCAATGTTGAAAAGAGAATCCGTTCGCGTGTAAAAAACCAAATGGAAAAATCTCAGAAAGAGTACTATTTGAATGAGCAGATGAATGCTATTCAAAAAGAACTTGGCAATAGAGATGATGGCAAAGGTGAAGTTGGTGAATTTGAAGAAAGACTTCAAGCCAAAGATATGCCGGAAGAAGCAGCTAAGAAAGTTGATAAAGAGATTCGTAAACTTAAGTCAATGTCTCCGATGTCTGCAGAATCAGCAGTAGTTAGAAACTATATTGATTGGATGCTTAATCTTCCATGGAATGAAATGTCGGTTGATGACAATAGCGTGAAAAAGGCCAAAGAAATTTTGGATAGTGATCACTATGGTCTTGAGGACGTAAAAGAAAGAATTGTTGAGTATCTTGCTGTTCGTTCTCTGGTTGAAGAGGGTGAAGGCAAAGGAACAATTC
>CAYGUN010000247.1:0-4339 GCA_964353025.1 uncultured Bacteriovoracaceae bacterium | reverse complement strand
GGCATTAATATTCCGAAGACCTGAGATTCCTCGTTTATCATATAGTAATGTTGCGTTGTGGATGGCCAGTTTATTCATTTAGGGGCAATAAAATCTAAAATAGACGATAAGTAAAGAGCTATGGTAGAAACGATTTAACTTATTGAAATTAATCAGGGCTTTATATGACATTAACCCAACTTAAATATATTATCGCTGTCTCTGAAACGCTCCATTTTGCTGAAGCGGCTAAAAAATGTTTTGTGACTCAACCAACTTTAAGTATGCAAATTCAAAAGCTAGAGGATTGGTTACAAGTCAAAATTTTTGATAGGAGTAAATCTCCTGTTCAGATGACTGAAGTGGGGAAAAAAGTTGTTGCTCAGGCCAAAGAAATCTTAAAAGAATCAGAAAGACTTGAAGAACTTGTAAAAGAGCAAAGAGGGGATATCAGTGGAAGTTTTAGACTTGGAATTATTCCCACTATTGCCCCTTATTTAGCTCCTTTATTTTTAAAAGACTTTTCAGAAGCTTTTCCTCATGTGTATTAAAAGATAGAAGAAATGAAAACTCATACAATAATTGATCTGATCCAAAAAGAACATATTGATGCAGGGATATTAGCAACGCCTATTCAGAGTAAAGAAGTGAAAACAGATATACTTTATTATGAGCCTTTTCATGCTTTTATTTCACCAATGCATGACTTAGCAGAGAAAAGAAAAATTACTGAAGATGATTTAGATATTAAAGATGCATGGCTTTTAGAAGAAGGACATTGCTTTCGCGATCAGATGTTAAAAATTTGTAAAACAACTGGTAAGAATGATTTCAAAAATGTGACTTTCTCCAGTGGATCGCTCGAGACTGTGAAAAATATGGTGAAATCAACTCCAAGTTTTACTTTATTACCACATCTTGCGACTCAAACCCTAGGGGACTACGATAAGAGTTTAGTTAAGAGATTCTCTGGTACTGTTCCAACTCGAGAGATTAGTATTGTTTCATCTCCAAACCTTGCCCGGCAAACAATTCTCAAATCACTAAAAGATGTAATCTTAAGCAGTATTCCTGAAGAGATGATTCATGAAAAAGGGCTTGTTATCCCTCTAGGCTAGGTTTTAGAGAGAGAAAATATCCAATCGCAATTCCAATCAGACTGGCAGCAATCGCAATATAACCTAAGTGGTGATAGTTTGTGATCTGTCCGCTTTCATTTTCCATAAGGATAATTCCTCCCAAAAAAGCTGCAGCACCTACGGCCAATTGCTGAAAAGAAGAAGTAAAAGTCATAAAACTTCCTCTTACTTCAGGTTTTACTCTTGAGAGCATCAATGCCATAGCGGGAACATTTCTTCCTGATACGAAACTCATAAAAAAACAAGTCACCATAATAACTTGGTAAATAGGTCTTGCTGTTAGGTGAGTGAGAAGAATAATAGGAGTGAGTGAAATCCAAGAAATAATAAGAAATATATTTTTAGGTCCATATTTATCTGTGAGGCGTCCAAAAAGTTGGGAGGTGATAAATGTGAGCGCTCCTCCAAAAAAATAAATGAAAGGAAGTTCACCCTCTGTCATTCCAATATTTTTCACCATGAAGGGGGCGATATAGGGAATGAGAAAAAAGATAGAGAACATCAAGGTTTGTAATAGAAAAAAAGCGTTTAAATGAGAAGAGTTAAAAAGAATTTTCTTTACCACCGTAAGTGGTTCAAAGTTAAGGTTTTTTTGATTATTCACCTTTGGCAGTAAAGTAATAGAAAGAATAAAAAAAGCAGCACTTAAAATAGCTAGGAAAAGAAAAGGTGATTGCCAACCAAATTTATTTGCAATCATTAATCCAGTAGGAACACCAACAACAGATGAAATAGGAAAGGAAGTCATGACCAGTCCTAGAGCAGAGCCTCTTCTTTCCACGGGGATATAGTCTCCCACCATGGCAAAAACAGTGGCCCCTAAGAGTCCTCCAAAGCCACCTGCAATAACTCTTGCGCCCATAAGGGAATAATAGCTAGAGGCAAATGAACAATAGAGTGTTCCTAGAGCAAAACCAACAAAAAGCAAGAGCATAAAGTTTTTTCTCTCAAACCGATCTGTTATAAACGTTCCTAGTATACCAAAAAAACCAGCACTAATAGTGTAAGCCGAGACAAGTTTCCCAAACTCAGCTGAAGTAATATGCAGTGAGCGAATAAGCATTGGCCCAAGTGGCATCATGATAACAAAGTCGAGTACGTGGCAAACTTGAACGAGTGTTAAAAGAATAATAATGATTCTTTCTTCTCTTTTTGTTAATGAAATGGGCACTTACCTTAAACCTTTTACTGATTCCATGGTGGAGCTTTCATCAGTTGTCTCAAGTGAAGAAATCATATGTACTGTTGAATCAATCATTGAAACAGCGGCGGGATGTCCATTACCAGAAGACTTAACTCCTCCGAAAGGAAGCCTCGCACTTGCACCAACAGTAGAGCGATTTAAATTAATAAGGCCACTATCAATATCTTGAATGCATTGTTTGTAGATTTTCTTATCTTGAGTAAAGACAGAGGCAGCTAATCCATACTCCGTACAGTTAGCGATGCTGATAGCTTCTTCAATATTTTTGTATCTGATAAAAGTGCAGTTGGGTCCAAAGACTTCAGATTGAATATATTGACCCTGCGTTTTCTCTTTATCCATTTCATAAATAGTAGGAGAGCAATAATGTCCTTTAAATCCAATGTCTAATTCATTATTTTTATAAATTACTTGAGCTCCTTCTTTTTCGCCTTGAGCACAAATTTCATTATACTTTTCAAGGGCCGCTTGATCAATCAATGGTCCCATAAAAGGATCCACTTTATATTTAGTAGGGTGGTCGATAATAATTCTTTTCGTAATTTCAGTGAATTCTTTAATAAAATTATCTGCAATGCTTTCGTGAATAGCAATGAGAGACGTACTGGTACATCGCTGACCACTAGAGAGAAAACATGAACGCAATAATTCAGGCAAGGCATGGGCAGTATTAGTATCTTTATGTAGAATGGTGGTGTTTTTACCACCAAGTTCAAGAGCTACAATTTTATCTAGATGAGAATGAGTGGCCTCAAGTATCTTTAATCCGACTGGTTTTGAACCAGTGAAAAAGATACCTTTGATTTTTTTTGATTCACAAAGCTCGCTCGATGTCTTGGCCCCACCATTAATTAAATTAATAACGCCTTTTGGAAAGCCGGCCTCTCTTAGGCAATCAAACATTAGAGACGATGAGTAAATAGTTTTCTCAGAAGGTTTAAAAATAATGCTATTACCAGTTAGAAGGGCGCTGAGTATTTGAGTATTGGCCAGGTGACAAGGAAAGTTAAAAGGCCCTATAACCAAACAAGGTCCCAGAGGTTTATAAATAGTATGGCCATCAATTTCAGGCATAACTTGCCCTAGTTTAATATTCTCAACTCTTTTCAAAGATTCGTAGACCGTGACATCAACTTTAACACCTAGTGCAGTAGCTTCCGTCTTTGATTCCCACAAAGGCTTACCCGTTTCAAGGGCAATAGCTTCAGAGATTTCCTTCTGCCTTTTTGTAATGATTTCTTTATAATTCTCAAGGCAATCAATTCTTTTTGAGAGTGGCGTTTTTCTCCATATTTCAAAGCCTTGTATAGCAGAGTCTATAACCTGTTCAATATGGCCATAGCTTACCTTAGCGCTCCAGAGATGCTCCGTTAGCTCTCCTGGGCAGTATTTTACAAATTCCTCATCAGTTTTTTGAACCGTATGATATTTGTCATTGAAAAAATCGCCTTTTAGTTTAAACATATTTTGTTCCTTTCATTTAATATTAGAAGAAATCTTTGAATCTTGCTACACTTTAACCAAAAGAGATGGAGGAAGTATGTCTGTAGAGACTTTGTTAAATAAAATGTGGGAAGAATATATTGAGATGAATCCTCAGGCTAAGGCCATACACGATCTTTTTCAGAGTAAGGGAGAAGAGGTTGTTAATGATCATATAGCTCTTAGAACTTTTAATGACCCTCGCGTTAATATAGAGGTTATCTCTCAACCTTTTCTAGAAGCTGGTTATGTTGAAAAGGGTGATTACCAATTTGAAGAAAAAAAATTATATGCCAAGCATTTTGAGCACCCTAATGACAATCTGCCTAAAATTTTTATTAGTGAGTTAAAATTAGAGGAATTTGATGATGAGCTCCGTGAAATAGTGGACTCCCTTATTGCTCAAATGGCCCCAGGGGAAACTGCTCATGAAGATTTTTGTGCCAGTGGAAGTCCTTGGAAAGTAGATTTCGCAACTTATGAGAGTTTAAGGCAAAAGAGTGAGTATGCTGCTTGGCTTGCGGCCTGGGGGTAT
>CAYGUN010000246.1:0-4373 GCA_964353025.1 uncultured Bacteriovoracaceae bacterium | reverse complement strand
TAACCATGCTTAATGCATTGGCATGTTTTGGTTCAACTCCCATAATATACACAAGAATAGGCACTGCTAGAATCGCTCCACCGCCTCCTAAAAGTCCGAGGGCCAAACCAATGACAATAGCTAAAGAATATCCTAGAATCATAGTTAATATTTAACTAAATCGAGCGAATTGACTACTAATGATTATTAAAAACTTTTTTGATAAAAACACATTTACACTTACCTATATTGTTTATGATGAACAAACAAAAGACGCCATCATCATTGACAGCGTTTTAGATTACGATCAAGCATCCTCCAGTTATCATGAAGAGCAAGTGGATCTTTACGATAATTTTATTAAGCAACATCATTTAAAGCTGCATTATATTTTAGAAACCCACGCCCATGCTGACCACTTAAGCGGATCTAAGTTTCTCCAAAAAAGATACCCTCAAGCAAAGATTGGAATTGGTGAAAACATTAAAATTGTCCAAAATACATTTAAAGATGTTTATAACTTAGATACTCTTAAAGCAGATGGTTCCCAATTTGATAGACTTTTTAAAGAAGGCGAAACTATTCAGGCAGGAGAACTCGTCTTTCAAGTAATTAATACTCCAGGGCACACTCCAGCTTGCGTGACTTACTTTTTTAATAATAGGGCCCTGTTCACTGGAGATGCACTTTTTATTGAAGACTTTGGAACTGGCCGATGTGATTTTCCTGCTGGAAGTGCACGAGAGCTCTATGAATCCGTTCATGGAAAACTCTACCAACTCTCAGATGATATTAAAGTCTATCCAGGACATGACTATCAACCAGGTGGAAGAGAACTTCGCTATGAGACAACTCTAGGTGCGCAAAAAGCTTCTAACATACAACTCACAGAAGAAACGACTAAAGAGCAGTATATAGAATTTAGAACAACTCGAGATGCTCAGCTAAACGCTCCTAAACTTCTCTTGCCTAGTATTCAAATCAATATTGCAGCTGGAGAAATACCTCCCGTTGAAAAGAATAATCGTTCTTACTTAAAAATCCCTATTTCAAGGAAAACAAATGGATAAGAAAAAACTCATCGAAAATACTATTGAAAACCTAGATGGTGAATGCTCTTTGGCAAAACTGAGAAAGATGGGAAACCTCTACTCTGGTTCAAAACCCCTTAGGACTTCTTTTCAAGAGATGAAAGAACTTGGTATTCAAAAGATTATTGACTTAAAACTTCCTGCAGAAACCCCTATTGATGAAAAAGCACTGGCTCAAGCAGCAGGACTTGAATACATAAATATTCCGATTAACGGAGCGGACACGTATACAAAAGAGGTGGTTGAAAAAATCTCAGCTGAAGTCGATAACAATATACCTACTCTCGTCTACTGTGCTTCAGCTAATCGAGTCCCTGCTTGGCTTTGTATGTCTCTTGGGCTTGAGAATATCTTAAGCGAAGAGGAAAATATCGAAATTGGTAAAAAAATGGGAATGGATAAAGCACCTACATTTGAAAGTGTGCAAAACTTTCTCAATAATTTAGAATAGTTACCTATCTTTTTGCCAAGCAAGCCAAGGTCTGCTAAAAATAGCCTCATGCAACACAATGATAAAGTTTTCGCTCAAAAACTAAAGAGCATATCCCCTTTCTGCTTTGACGAAAAAGTGGCCCAGGCCTTTGATGACATGGTCAATCGCTCTATTCCTTACTACCAAGAAATTCATCAACTGATTCTCGATATCATTGATTATAAATTCCAAGATGGAGATGTGATTTATGACCTTGGCTGCTCAACGGGCACCACAATAAAGCTTATGAGTGAGTACCTCGCAAATAAAAAGACTCATTTTATCGGCATTGATAATTCGGCCCCGATGATCAAGGAGGCCAAGCTTAAAACAAAAGATATTAATCATAAAGTCGATGTAATCTGTGATGATATCGGAAATATTGAATTTAAAAAATGTGGCATTGTGATTATGAACTACACCTTGCAATTCATCGCTCCTGACAAAAGATACGAATTGGTTAAAAAAGTTTATGAGGCCCTAAGACCCGGTGGTATTTTTATATTTAGTGAAAAAATTCAATCACCAGAGAGCAATATTCAAAAACTTATCACCAATCTTTATTATGATTTCAAAAAAAGAAATGGCTACTCGGAGCTTGAAATTTCTCAAAAAAGAGAGGCCTTAGATAATATCCTGATCTCTTATACTGAAGGGGAGCAGCTGTCTCTTCTGCAAAAAAGTGGGTTTAATCAAAGTGAAATGATTTTTCGTTGGTATAATTTTGCTTGCTTCTTAGGGATGAAAGAAAATGAAAGAACTCTTCACTAAATATCCTGAATCTTTTGATATCGCTCAATTACAAGCAGAAATTTCACTAAGAGAGACTTGGTGGGATTATAAAAATCATATTCCTTATAAAGAAGTTCTAAGTTCACTTGAAGAGGGCCAAACAAGCCTCACTCAAGAAAATGGCATTATTAAAATCCTATTAAATGCAAATGAGAATATAGAAGAGAAGGTCCAGGCCTTGACCCCTTGGAAAAAAGGTCCTTTTCAAATCAATGACCTTCTAATTGACTCTGAGTGGAAGTCAGATCTTAAATGGGATCGAATTAAAAATGCGCTCCCCAATTTAAAAGATCTGAAACTTTTAGATGTAGGCTGCAATAATGGATACTATATGTACCGCATGCTGGAGCAAAACCCAGAGTTTGTTTTGGGACTTGACCCTTATCTTCTTTATAAAGCACAGTTTGAATTTATCAACCACTATGCAAAAGCATCAAATCTCTATTTCGAACTCCTAGGGGCCGAACATATTCAGCACATGAAAAATATTTTTGATGGAGTTTTTTACATGGGAATTCTCTATCATCATAGAGATCCAATTTCCCACCTGGTTCATATTAGAGAATCACTTACACCTGGTGGATGGATGCTACTTGAGACCATTGGGATTCCCGGTGAAGAAAACTATTGCCTTACCCCCACTGATAGATATGCCAATATGAAAAATATTTGGTTTGTCCCAACCCTTAAGTGCTTAATTACTTGGCTTGAAAGATCTAAGTTTGTTGATATTGAGATTGTTTCTCAAGATTGGGATGAAACTGATGAACAAAGGGTAACAAAATTTGGGCCAAGTAAATCATATAATCATTTCCTTGATCCTAAAAATCCAAGTTTAACAATTGAAGGGCATCCTGCTCCTAAAAGATTTGCTCTTATGGCACGCAAGAAAAACTAAAAACTACATGTCCCAGCTTTTGTGTGCATAATGTATTCGAAAAATCAGAATTTGTTGTACACATCTTTTCGATGTTTAATGAAAACAATAGTTACAGTTTCGTTTTTTTGATCAATTCTATAAATGATTCGATAGTCGCCAACTCTAATTCTACGATGGCCTGAGAAGCTATAACGTAATGGTTTCCCCAAACCCACTGGGTCGATAGTTAACCTTGTTTCAATAGCTTTTTTGACTCTATTTCTAATAGTTTTTGGTAACTTAGGTATATCTTCACTGACAACAGTATCCAGATATTCTATTTTATAGCTCATTCCCAAGCATCTTCGTGGGAAATAGACTTCTTAGACTTTGCCTCTCTATCCATCGCCATTTGAGACAGTATTAAATCTTCGTGCTTTTCAATAGCATCCTCAAGAAGCTCTTTGGCGACCACAGACATTGATTTACCCTCTTTTTTAGCGATATTTTCAATAATCCTATAGAGAGACTCATCAAGAACAACATTAAGTCTAGGGTTTTTGGTTGGCATAAATACTCCTTATTAAACTCCATCAAGTGTATCACAAGTGATGAACCCAAGCAAGGAGTGTATCCAGGGAAATATTTCAAGCTCCTGTGAAATTAACAGGTTATAGAAGCTAGCTAAGGATTCTTATAATCTAGTGTAATTTGCTTTGGTGCTTCGTAATCTTTACCAACAACTACGTATTCGTTAATAAGCTTTACTATTTCTAGGCAATTTCCATCAAATACTTTAACACCCTTCTCACTCAGATCATTGGTTAAATGTATCTTTCCCTCTTCGGAAAACATTTGCATCACACACTTCTTATCAGAATACTCGTTAGCAAAAGATGAAACCGAAAGAAAAAGCGCTATAACAGTAATACTTAAATTCTTCACTCTTATTACCTCCACGTTTATGTAATATGTTTAATGAGCATCATAGTATCACTAACTCCCAGTTTCTGTGCGTTTTGAATCTTTTATATAGTGTCAATAAAGTGAGCAATGAGAGATTTTCAAATACTTCAATTAAAAACTAAAGCGAAAAAGCCTTCACAACTCCATTAAAATAAGAGTTGGCCACGGCTTGAATCCGAGGTGAGTTCTTATCAACTTTTAGACTATCTAGCTT
>CAYGUN010000245.1:0-4415 GCA_964353025.1 uncultured Bacteriovoracaceae bacterium | reverse complement strand
CCAATACGAAGCATGTCAAGCAATATGACGAAAGTCAGACGAATAAGGATAACGACAAGTCATTATTAGATAAAGTATCAGATAAGAATATGAAGACATTAAGAGTTATGATTGAGCATTTCATAAGCGAAACTTGATATCACTATTTGTGACTTCAAAATGGACTGAAAACAAAACAATTGTTACTGAAAATGAGTTGAAAAAGGAAGATTATGAAAGCAGATAATAGTGAGATTATTCTTTATAACACTGATGATGGGCAGGTCGAATTGGAAATAAAACTTGACCATGAGGGGCAGACTATTTGGTTAACTCAAAACCAGATGGCAGAGCTTTTTGAAGTCAGTGTGAAGACTGTTAATGAGCATTTAAAAAATATTTACTTAGAAAATGAACTCAATGAAAAAGCAACTATCCGGAATTTCCGGACAGTTCGACAAGAAGGGTCAAGAAATGTTGAAAGGGAGCTAAGCTACTATAATCTAAATGCTATTTTAGCAGTCGGTTACAGAGTTCGCTCAGTGCGAGGGACGCAATTTAGAAAATGGGCCACGAAGCAACTTAACGAATATCTGGTTAAGGGCTTTGTTATGAACGACAAGCGTTTGAAAAATCCAGGTGGATGGGATTATTTTGATGAACTTCTTGAGCGCATTAAGGATATTAGGGCCTCAGAGAAAAGGTTTTATCAAAAGATTCGAGATCTTATTAAAGAAACCAGTGTGGACTACTCTAAAGAGCATCATCAAACAAAAGAGTTTTTTTCGACAATTCAAAATAAGCTTCTATTTGCAGAGACTGGAAAAACGGCCGCGGAGTTAATTATAGAAAGGGCCAATTCAGATAAGCCTAATATGGGTCTTACAAGTTTTGAAGGAAGTATCATTCGTAAAAAAGATATCGAAGTTGCTAAAAATTATCTTAATGAAGGTGAAATTAAGAACCTCAATCGACTTGTAAATATGTTTTTAGACTTTGCTGAAGATAGTGCCAATCGAAGAAAAGAGATAACCTTAGCTGAATGGATAGCGCAAACGGAAAAGTTTTTAGAGTTTAATGAAAGAGAACTTTTAAAGGGGGCAGGTAAGAAATCTAGACAAGACATGTTCTCTCATACAGAAGAACAATATGAAATATATAAAGGAAAGAAAAAAAAGGTAGATGAAGATCAAGCCGAAGAAGAGTATTGGGAAGAATTCGAAAAGACATTTAAGGCAATAGAGAAAAATGGAGGGAGTAAAAAATGAAAAATTCTGAATTTAAAAACAAAATTTTCCAATTGAAAATTTTAATCCAGGGAAGTAATCCTGAAGTTTGGAGGAGAGTAGAGGTTCCTACGACAATGAGCTTGCGTGGACTACATCGACTTATTCAAAAAATATTTCTTTGGAGAAACTACCACCTTTATGTGTATGAAGTTGATGGTCTTGAGTATGGAGACCCAGAACTTGAAGAAGGAGAGTTTGGCTGGTGTGATGACCAATCAAAAAAGCTATTTCAAATATGCAAAAAAACAAAACAATTTAAGTACATTTATGATTTTGGAGATAACTGGGTACATCTCATTGAGATTGAAAAATTGCTAGAACCCAAAATGGGAATTAAGTATCCTCAATGTATAGATGGAGCAAATGGTCCTATCCCTGAGGATTGTGGTGGTATTCATCGCTATAATGAAAGATCTAATTTAAAAGAAGAACTTCATGGGCTTGCAGCCCCAGAGTTTTTTAGACACTTTAATATCAATGACATCAATGAATTTATGATTGAACGAAGAAGAGTTATTCGAGAGTCGAGTTATTAAAAATATAAATAGAGTGGGGATCTTTCTTATTATTTTGTCTGTTCTTTCCCTATTAGGTGAGAATTTTTTTCTTACGGATTTGCTATCCAACTTTAGATTTCAGTATGCATGGCTTTTCTTGATACTACTTGTTGTCAGTTTTTTCCAAAAGAAATTTTATTACGGTGCTGCTTATCTCGTAATGTGCTTAATAAACTTGAGTTTAATCTACTCGACCTGGTCAAATATTGCTCAAATTGAGAGTACTGATATCAAAATCTATTACGCAAACATTTTGACTTCGAATAAAGAACATCTTCGATTAAAAGAAAGTATTGTAAAAGAAAGTATTGTAAAAGAAACTCCTGATATTATTGTCTTACAAGAAGTGAATCAAGGTTGGGTCGAAAGCCTTAACTTTCTCACTGATGATTATAAATATAAAACTCTACTCCCAAGAGAAAACAATTTTGGCATGGCCATATTTTCTAAAGAGAAAATTCTTAATCAGCAAATTCTAGAGGGAAAAGCAGGTGTTGAGTCAATTTTGTTTGAAATCAACTTTCAAGGAAGAAAATTAAGTATTCTCTCAACCCACCCAGTTCCTCCAATAAATCTAGAATATTGGCGCTTAAGAAATAATCAATATCTTGAAGTGAGTGAATATTTAAATAATATTGACGGAGAAAAGGTTTTAATAGGGGATTTTAATACTACGCCATGGTCATCTTATTTGAAACAAATGGCGCAAAAAACAAACTTGAAACCAGTCAATGTGTTTGAAGATACTTGGAACAGTTCTTTTCCAGTAGGTATGCGTATTAGGTTAGATCATGCTTTTATTTCAAAAAACTTTCAGGGGAACTTGGAAGTTTTAGAAGATATTGGCTCAGATCATCTACCCATGATTTTGAGTCTAAAATATAAAGGAAGTGCAATATGAAATGGCCATTTACTTTGATGGAAGAGGCAAGAGATGAAGCTTATGAGTATTTTGATAAGAATATAAGGCCATTGCCAAAAGACAAAGATGGCAAAATCAATACAACTGCTTTTGGATTAGAAAATAATGACATAGATGCTTTTAGGCATGCCCATGTGAGTGGAGCATCCTCTCTCAACTTATCAAAAATACTCAAATCCCCCTCTGAAACAACAGCCTCTAAGTCATTGAAAGTCAGTGCAAGTCACAGGAGTTGTAGTAATCTACTACAGACCAGTAACTACAAATCAGTCCTTTTTATGCTTAAAACTAAACATGTAGTTTTCTTAGCTAGATTCAGTTAATATGCCTCCTATGTCTAAAAGAACTAATTCTATAATTATGAGCAATGAAGCGAGAGTGCTTAGAAGACTGCGTGAAGAGAAAGGTTTGTCTATGCGGCAAGCAGGCGAAATTATGGGGGTCTCTAGCTCTTTAGTTTCACAAGTGGAAAATGGGCGTGAGAATGTGCCAAAAGGGGGAGAAGCTAAGGAGATTTCTTGATATATATGGTGTGAAAGAGGCAGCTTTTAAAAGAATGGTTTCTTCATTTAAGGATAACAGGAATGACTTAGAAATAGTTAAAGAGCTAGCCTCAAAATTGAAAAAGAGAGATCTCGGTACGGTCAGAAGATTAATGGAGCATTTAATAAAGCATTGAAATTATTATATAGAATAATTATTAAATAGTATAATTTAGAGTGTTGTGATAGAGTTTGTATGAGACTTATCAAGTCAGAGAAATTCAATAAGTGGTATAAAAAGCTTGATATGACTCAAAAGACCCAAGTCGATGTGAGATTAACCCGAATTTTGGTTGATAACTATTTTGGGACTTTTAAGAAACTTGGCGATATCTATGAGCTTAAGTTTAAAAGTGGAATTAGAGTGTATTATTCCTTTGATGGTAAACAATTGATTCTCCTTTTAAATGGTGGAGGTAAAAATACCAAGCGTGAGCAGTCCAAAGATATTGAGCAAGCAAAGAAAATTTATCAGGAGTATTTAGATGGCAAATAGATTTAGTGACTGGCAAGAAGATTTAAGTGAAGAGCTTATTAAAAGCAAAAAACGCAGACAGATGTACTTTGAAGCTCTTCAAGAAGAGTATGAAAATGATCTAGAAGTACTTAGGGCCATTGTTAAAGTTATGGGACTTAAGGAGTTCTCAAGCTTATGTAAACTTCCTCCTTCTAATGTTAGTAATTACCTTAAAGAAGGTAAGGACTTAAAGATTTCAACAATTAAAAAACTTATTTCTCCTTTTGGGATTAAGGTCGTCAATATTCCGATTGATACGGCAGCATAATAGGGAGTGTCCTAAATAGTGTGCTTTGGACTGAATGAGTCATTCAAGTCAAACTTACAACTATAGGAGTTTGATTATGAACACGCAGAAACAGTCCCAAAACCTAATCGCTAGCATTCAAAACTTGGATGATTTATTCGCTGAGAATGGCATTGTCCAAAATCTCGTTAAGTCTACTGTCGAGACAATTCTTAAAGGTGAGCTTGAAGACCATCTAGGCTATTCTTATCGACAAAAGAAAGAACCTAGCTCAAATCGCCGTAATGGCTCTTATCGGAAGGCCATCAAGACTTCTGCTGGCAAGGTAGAAGTTGATGTTCCAAGAGACAGAGAAGGCTCTT
>CAYGUN010000244.1:0-4452 GCA_964353025.1 uncultured Bacteriovoracaceae bacterium | reverse complement strand
AGATTAAGGGCCATTAGAACTTTGTTTAATGAACTCTCAATTTCTGCTCAACAGGCCAACGCAGAATTAGCTGCCAAAAAATTTGATTACTATCAGAGGAAAGTTCACATTATTTCCTTTCATAATAGGGGACTTCAGTAGTGAAGTTATTGTTTTTCTTCATGACCTTATTCAGCTTTCAGAGCTTTTCACAAGTAGAGGAAATCTTAGTAAGAAACGCTGAAGATGAAGAAGAAGAGATCCTCATTTTTGATGATCGTAAAGATTTAAGTAAATTTAGAAAAGTCACTCGTGAACTTATTTCAACCGCTGCAATTAGCTTACAAGATCTCATTGTGGGGGGAAGTGTTCAGCTATTTACGATTGAAAATCTTTCAACTGGAATAATTCTTCAAAATGGAATTCTTAAGCCTGAATATATCCATCATGATGTGGATAAGGTTTATAGCTCAATGGCCAAAAACTTACCCCAAGTTCAGACAGCAAAAAAAAATATATTAACCACACCTCTTAGACATTGGAGTATGACAAAAGTCGGAACAAAAATCGCAGTGCCTGCTAATATCGAGTTAGGGTCTATTAGTCCGATGAGTTTTTATTCCAGGTCAGAAGCTGGGCGCAATGGGTATGTGCAGGTTACGAGTCCTATTAATGAATATTTATATAAAGAAGATGAGTTAGTTGACGCTCTCGTATCAAAACTGAAGAGAGGATTTAAGGCCGTTCGGAAAGTTAAAATATCAACTAAACCCAGTAAGCTTTGGGAGGAATATCCCTTTGGGACGGAAATTACCCATTCTAAAGATTTTGTTTTTGTCCAACGTTTGGGAGCAGAGAAAAAGATAGGCTTATTTAACGCTGATTTTAACTATTTTGCTGTTTACCAATTCACCGGAGTAGGCACGATGAAAATATTAGGGGACCCGGATAGAAAGCTTATAAAACTTACTATTGAAAAAAAGAAAAGAAAAGGACATGGCCGTCAAGGCGCTTATGAAATGGAGTATGGCCTTTTCGAAGTTGGTTTTATTAAGGCCAAGTTAAATGTAAAATTTGTGACTTCTTCTAGAGAGAAGTCACGAGCGAGTGATTTAATTCACGAGTATATTTATGATATTGGATACCCTGGAGCAGAAGAAGCCCTTCAAGAAGCCTTAAAAGGTAAACTTGAAAAGACTCAGGCCTTGGCAGTGGATAGAGGTGGAGTCGATTCTTATATGGGGATTTTGATTGAAAGAGATGCCAGTGGTGTTATCCATGATTTAGTCAAAAGATCGAGGTTTGGACTTAGTATCAATGAAAACTATATGAAGGTGATGGATGCTCTCAATAGAAGAAGTAAAAGCAAAACAAATTATCTATATGACGAATATGTTAAAATAGATAGAGACAGCTCATTTGAAGAAGCAGATGACTATGGTGGTAAGAAGAAAACGTATAATTATGAGCATATGAATACTAAGTACAAGGCCTCTTTCTGGAGACTATGGGGAAAATTTTATCAGTCATCACATATTAGCGCCCAGATTGAAAATAAGATTTCTGTTATCCCATCAATTGGTCCCGCTCAAAGTGAGCATTTCAAACTTAAGTATAATTTCAACCTAGAGATTCGTAAAAGCTCTAAGCGGTTAAAAAAATTGTTTTATGAACCAATCTCTCATATCGCTAATTTAAGTAATATTCTGATGCAAGAAAATGGTGATTTTGACCTTAGTCGTTTTTGTTCTGATGATAAATAAAATATTAAACTTTCGGCTGATATTACAGAGGGCGCTATTGCTCATATTATCCATATGAGTGATGAAGAAATATACCAAAATTTGGCATTGATGCTAAACCTAACTCAAAAAAATATTCTTCTTGATAAAAAAATAAGACATGCTGTTGCCAATAAGCTTTTTAAAAAAGAAGTTTATAAAAAACGCATTAAAGACTTTGATAGAAAGTTTATGAAGTATATTCATCTGGCCAGAGAGGCCCCTGATTATCATGAGGTCAGTAAGATTTTTCGCGACTTATTTGCCGCTTATAAAAAGGATATATTCCCCTACGAATTCATTCTGTATTTAAATCGGTTAAAAGGTAAGGATCCTGCCATGAAATCTCCTTTTTATGATGTAAGAACAGCGATGAGCATTAAAGGACCAAATTGTTCATTAACTTGGGATTTAGTAGATGACTCTAAGATATTAATTAATGATAAATAATACTGATACCTGAATGGCCCCAATTATCTTTTTGAAGCTGAATATTTACGGGTAGCCTATTAGTTAAGTGTTCTAAGTGAGAGATAACTCCAATCTGTTTCCCTCTATTTCTCATAGAATTTAATATTTCGATAACATCTTCAAGGGACTCTTTATCTAGCGTGGCGAAGCCTTCATCAATAAAAAAGGAATCAATATCAGTTTGTCCTTTTGTTAGCTCTGAAAGAGCAAGGGCCATCGCAAGAGAAACCATAAAAGTTTCTCCGCCTGATAAAGTGGAAACTTTTCGCTCAATTGAGCCTTTGAGTTTATCGATAACATAGAACTCAGGAGTCGCATTTTTTTTCATCAATTGAGTCAGCTCATATCGTCCCTGGCATAACGAATCTAATTCAATATTCGTTTGTTCTATTAGGGTTTGCTCTATATGAGAGAGGACATAATTTCTAAATTCATCTTTGCCAATAAGAGATTGTAAGTTTTGCAAGCGTAATAAATTTTTATTTATTTGATTAAGTTCACGATTTTTTACTTTAATAGTATCTTTTATTTTAAGAAACCTTCCCACCAGGGTATCTACTTCAATGAAGCGTTGATTGAATTGGCTTACTTGGGTTTGTGTTTGAGCAATAAGTTCTTTCGCTTTTTTATAGTAAAGCTCTATCACGTCAATATTGTCTTCCAAGAGACCGTCATCACTAAATGGCTTAAGGAACTTTGTTCTTTGTTCTAGGTGGCAAATCACATTAATATGTTCTTGATCTAAACTTTTAAGGTTCTTTGCTTCTGCTTGAATTGAATTGACCGTCATTTGTTTATTAAGTGCTAGTTGATTAATTTGTTCATTTTGTTGGTAAATTTTAAATTCAGTTTCTTTGGTGAGAAGTTGATAGCTATTAAATTTCTGGTTTGCTGTCTCAAGTAAGCGCTTCTTCTCTTCTAGAACGTGATGGGCCTTATCCAGAAGTTTTTCTGGGTCTTGATATCCAATTTCATTTTTAAGCTTATCAGTAAGTTCACTTAAGGTGTTCTTAGCTTGAATAAGTTGGGCCTTATTAGATTTGATGGATTCAAAAAGGGTTGAGTTTTTCTCATTTAATGATTTTAATAAGCTCTGCAATTCTTTGACTTGGTTTTCAAAGATCTTAATATTAACTTGTTGGTCAAGCTGTTCTTGAATAAATATAAGAAGTTCTTCTTGATAAGGGCAAGCCCCAAGTTGTTCATAGATTTCTTCCTCAACTGCTTTTATAATATCATCGCTATTTTCGAAGAAAGTTTTTGTTTCAGAAAGTTTTTTCTCAAGTCCTGTCAGTTCAATAGAGTACTTCTCTTTTTCAGTTTTAATAAAGCTTCTTTTCTCATTAATTTGTCCCACAATTTGTAAATCATACTCGATATTTTCAAGGTCTTTCTTTTGTGCTGATTGCTGAGTTTTAAGTTCTTGTCGTTTTTTCTGAATTTCTTCAACTAGATGATGATTTGAAATCTGGCCTTCTATATAGGCCAGAGCAATAGTCTGAATATGCTGATTTTTCTCTTTTAAGCTTTGAGAGAGACTCTTGAGTGAGTTCTCTAGAGTCTTGATATCAGTTTTTACTTCAAACAATTTATTTTGAGTCTGCTCAATATCAACAACTGTGACTTCTGATTTTAATTGAATCGATGGAGGAATTTGTTTGACTACATTATGGCAAACAGGACAATCCTCATTAAAATTGAGGTTTGCTTGGCAATCTTTAATGGCCTGGTGGAAACGATTCTTTTCTTCGGCGAGTTTTATCCGTTCAATTTCCAAATTAAGCTTTTGGAAAGTTTCAATACATAAGTTCAACTTATCTTGTTCTTGGATACTTCTTGTTTTAAGTTTAGAGTATTCATCTATTTCCGTTCGTGCTTGATTAAGATCAGAGGTAGATTTTTCAATTTTGCGCTCAATCTTTTCAATATCAAGTTTGATGAAATTTATTCTATCAGTGAGCTCATTTACTGCTTGAACATCATTTTTCTCTAAAAGACTTTTGATCTTATCTTCATTGAGAGAAAGGTCCTCATCATACTGTTTATATCTTTGTTTGATATTCTTTATGCTTTCTTGATAAAAATTAAGCGATGATTCAAAATGAGATTTTTGAGAGATGAGATTTTTAAGCTTATTTCTTTTATTTTGCAGTAAGCTTGTCTGTTGTTCATTTAGATGTGAAAGAAAGAAGTAAGTCTTTTTTTGAGCGAAATCCTTAAG
>CAYGUN010000243.1:0-4470 GCA_964353025.1 uncultured Bacteriovoracaceae bacterium | reverse complement strand
AAAACTTTATCAGTTAGAAGAAGTTGATTCTAAGTTTTTACAAAAATATGATCTTATTATTGTGGGAAACTCAGTTCCACGCAAAAGTGATGGAGCGCAAATGATTGAAGAGTGTGGAGTTGCTTTTACTTCATTTCCTACAGTTATGGGAAGCTTAGTTTTAAAAGAGCAAAACGTCATCGGCATTGCAGGAACCCATGGAAAAACTACAACAACATATTTTATCACTCAAATGCTTGAGAATTTAGGAAAAACTCCGGGTTATTTTATTGGTGGAATTATGGAGGGGCGGCCTCCATCAAGATTAGGTGATGGAAGTTATTTCTCAATTGAATCAGATGAGTATGACAGTGCTTATTTTCAAAAATATTCAAAATTTAGACAATATGAGATAGATCATCTTATCCTCACTTCCTTGGAATTTGATCATGCTGATATTTTTAATGATATAAGTGATATTGAAAAAGAATTTGAAGCGGCCATTCCGGATATTAGCTCTACTTTTATATTCAGTAATGATTATCCTAGTGCCTTGAAATTGCATGAAACATTTTCTAATTCAAAAAAATGGTTTTTGTATGGGGAAACGTCTCCACTTGGACCTAATAATATTAAATCAAATGAAAAAGGTTCCACGTTCGAACTGGCCTTGAGTGATAAAGATACTTTGTTTCGCACGAATATAATTGGGAAGCATAATATTTTAAATCTCACAGCTTGTATTCTTTTTTGTTTAAATGAGGGCTTTGCTTTAGAAGAGGTAAAAAAATCTATTCTAGATCTTAAACTGGTCAAGCGTCGTCAAGAGCTTCGAGGAAAATATAAAGGGGCCTATGTTATTGATGATTTTGCTCATCATCCACGGGCAGTGAAACTAACAATTGATGCTATTAAAGATGCTTATCCTGAACAAAAAATTATTGTTGTTTTTGATCCTATTTCGGCCACTGCAAGAAGTAGTCTTTTTCAAGAAGAATTTACTGAGAGTTTAAAAAGTGCAGATAAAGTGATTGCCTGCAAGCCAATGATTAAAACAACGGCTAAGGGAAGTAATGATCTTGACACCGAAAAAATTGCAGAAATGTTAAATAAAGTGAACATCCAAGCAGTCAGTGTTTCAGAATTAGAAGAATTGAGAAAAAATATTGATAGCTATATTGAGAAAAACAGTGTTCTTCTTATTTTAAGTAATAGGAATTGTCTTGGCTTATGGCAATCTGAGTTTGTTAATGAAATACATTAGTGTTCTATTACTTTTACTCTTTACAAATTTTACTTATGGGTTGGAAATTCCTTCAACTGACAATAATGAAATTATTCAAGACTATCTAGAGTTGCATAAAGTTTTTTTTAAAAAAATGTGTACGTACGGCTCGGACCATATGTATGAAAAGTTACTCAAAAAATATAGAGGTGAAGGCTATTATCTACCAGAGCTAAACGATGATGTGGATATAGCGACAATTAAAAAACATTTACCAATTATAAAAGATAAAGTTAAATGGATTCAGGAACAGATTAGTTTTTTAAAAAAAAGAAAAAGGTTTCCTAATTATCGTAAACTGGTTAAAAATTTAAAATCTATTCAAAGCTTATTGCTATCTATAAAAAAGAAATACCAATTATCACAGACGGATTTAGAAAGAGATAAAAACTTAAAAGAATCAAGGGCCAAACTCGAAGTTTTTAAAAAGGAATTTGATACCTTTATTAAGGAAATCCCTTTTTTACTCAGCTATAGATTTCCAGTGGATCATTTTAATAATAGAAAAGATTTTGATAAATACAAAGAACTAGGTAGTCGTTATAAACAGAAAGCTAATGATATCTTTTTCTTACGGAAAATTTTAGAAGATGGAGCACTTGATCCTAACAAGTCTCGTTCTGATAGCTTCCTGAGGTCAACGATTGACACTGTTGCCTTAGAGATGAACAAACAAAAGGACTTTATCTCGGAGAATATTCGTTACGATTTAGAGTATGTTTTAGCAGCAGTAAAGAACATACTAAGTAGAGGGCATAGAGTTCAATTAAAAAGACTTAATGAATGGCTCGGTAGAACGAAACAAGCAGCAGATTATTACGCTAGGATTATTAAAGATTCCAAGGAGCGCTCTAGTGAGAGTGCTAAAATAGGATTAACTAAAACTCAATTTACCATGAAGCAAAAAGCAGAAGCTACGTTTGAGCTTAAAGATTATGTTCTAAATAAAGAGGCCGATTCTTATGTCTTTTGGATGAAACAACCTGAATTAATGAAGGCCTTATATGCCGTTGAGACAATTCTTTTTAGTGAGGTTGGAGACGTGGATGGTCGTGAAGCCGTTGAAAGAAATGATGTTACCCAAGTTGTTATGAATAGAAAGGATATTCCTTTTTATCGAACAATTGAACAAGATGAGGATATATACCAGTACTTATCTAAGAGAATTGAACCAGCGCAAATTCAAAATGAGCCTTGGCTTAATGTTCTTTTTAAAACAGGTGAGTTCTCTTTTACCTTTTATTATATTTCAGGTGTTGTGCACATCTTTTGTCCTGATCAATCCAGAAGAGGTCAATTCCTGAGACGCGAAAACTTAAGAATTGCCCTTAACAAATTACGTAATCCAGACAAAACTTTCAAGGCCACACGCTATTTTTCCAGGGCCTCAATGAGAGGGCGTATTGATATGTCAGAAATTTGGAGCGGACATAGGGCCATGGCCGAAAGGGCTGGGCCACCTGCCAAGAAGCAAAAAATTTGGAAAAAGAAATTCAATAGAGGTCGTTATCAATACCTTTACAGCTTTCAAGACCCCCGGGGTGAAAAATATCAAGTGCTTAAATTTGAAGATGATTACTTAACTCTCTCTTTCGATGATTCTAATCCTGAGTTTTTCCAATACAGAAACCCTCATTATTTCACTTATTTTGTGAAGGATCAGTAATCAAGGTGAATATATCTTGCTTGGCAGCAAAATCTTTTAAAATCTAGTCTAGCGTATTATTTATTTAATTTTTTTATTCAAAAGCTTTCAATTGCTGTGGAGAAATTGTATAAATCCAAGATATTTTTACTTTGGAGGCAAAAATGCTTAAAGATTACTTATTCACATCAGAGTCTGTTACTGAAGGACACCCAGATAAAATGGCGGATCAAATTAGTGACGCTGTGCTAGACGCATATTTAACAGGTGACCCTGCTTCGAGAGTTGCATGTGAAACGATGATTACAACAGGCTTAGTTGTTTTGGCCGGTGAAGTAACTTCAAAGACAAATGTAGATTTTCAAACAGTTGTAAGAGATAAAATTAAAGAAATTGGCTATGATCATTCTGATAAGGGTTTTGATTGTAATACGTGTTCTGTCATGGTTGCTTTAGATAAGCAGTCTCCTGATATTTCAATGGGAGTAACAGAAGGTGAAGGTTCGTATACAGAAATGGGTGCGGGAGACCAAGGCCTTATGTTTGGTTATGCTATTAATGAAACAGATAACCAACTCCCACTAACATCAGAGCTTGCTCACAAATTGGCATTTAGACTTAGTGAAGTGAGAAAAAATGGAACTCTTCCTCTTTTAAGAGCGGATGGGAAAACTCAGGTCACTGCTCAATACGAAAATGGCCAAATTAAAAGATTGGATGCCATCGTTGTTTCTACTCAGCACGCTGAAGAAATGTCACTGGCTGATGTTCAGGGTGGAATTAGAGAAGAAGTTATTAATAAAATTGTGCCTTCTCACCTAATTGATATGGATACGAAATTTTTTATTAATCCAACAGGACGATTTGTTATTGGTGGACCAATGGGAGACTGTGGTCTTACTGGTAGAAAAATTATTGTCGATACTTACGGTGGCCATGGGGCCCACGGTGGTGGAGCTTTCTCTGGAAAAGATCCAAGTAAGGTTGATAGATCAGCAGCTTATGCCACAAGACAAATTGCAAAACATGTTGTTGCTGCCGGACTTGCTGATAAAGCACTGGTTCAAGTGGCTTATGCCATTGGTGTTGCAAAGCCTATGTCACTATTAGTTGAGACATTTGGAACAAACAAAGTAGACATTGATAAGCTCAATCAGGCCATCAATGAGATTTTTGATATGAGACCAAAAGCGATAATAGATAGACTTGATCTTTTGAGACCAATCTACTCAGAAACAGCTGCATACGGACACTTTGGAAGAACAAGTGACAAAGGCTTTACTTGGGAAAACCTAAGTTACCTTGATAAGTTGAAATCTTATTTCTAGAAAATGCTAAACACTTATTAGATAAATTAAAGGGGAGGTTACGAAGCTCCCCTTTTTAATGTATTCTTTTAGCAATGAATGATTACTCGGGAATCTTTTTTGTTATTAGGTTTACGCCTTTCTGGGCCGTACCCATTTGTGTCATCTGCCTTGAGTATGCTTATATTTTCTGGCTGAGAAATCGAAAAATGCCTTCACGAATCTGCCTTTTTCTTGGAAGTATTTGTTTAGCC
>CAYGUN010000242.1:0-4475 GCA_964353025.1 uncultured Bacteriovoracaceae bacterium | reverse complement strand
TCACAGAAGAATATTATCAGAATCAGAAATCTTAGATGAGATAGAGCGTTACGGATTTGAACTTATCCACTACGAGATACAGAGTAACAGCAAGAATCCTAGTGTGTTTGTTGGTTGGTTGAAAAAATAGTGATTGTAGTACTTTGTAGTTATTTCTAATTTTCTAACAACAAATTTAAGTAGTTAAGAGGCACTCACCATCACTCGTAGCATTTATTCTTGATGAGAAGAAATATACTGTTTTGACTATTTTGTAGTACTAGTATAAAATAGTTAAATGAAAATAAAACGCCATATATTCAAGAGGTTAGAGTCTAGTTTTTCAGGACCAGAAATTATAATTCTCTTAGGTGCCAGGCAAGTTGGCAAATCAACTTTAATGGATGAGCTTGCGACTGAGTTTAGTGAAACGTGGAAAGTACGTAAATTTAATCTTGAGTTGCCTGATGATTTATTATTTTTCTCTAAGTCAGAAAGTGATTTGTTTAAAGAGCTAACCTCTGAATCTAATACAATTATTTTTATAGATGAGTTTCACTATTTGAAAAATGCATCAAAAGTTTTTAAAGGTATTTTTGATTTAAAGAAAAATATAAAAATAGTTGCAAGCGGTTCTTCTTCAATTGAAATTCATAAACATCTAAAAGAGAGTTTGGCCGGGAGACAGAGAGTTTTTAAAATTTATCCTCTAACCTTTAATGAGTGGCAGCAAACAAATGGTAGTTTGGGAGATTTTTTGGCAATGGGTGGGATGCCAGGGCTTGTGCATATACAAAAGAGAGATGAGAAAATTGAGTATCTTTCACAGATAGTTCAATCTTATATATTAAAAGATATAAAAGGTTTGATAAAAGAAGAAAATGTTAGGGCCTTTAATCATATACTGTTTTTTTTAGCGGAAAATCAGGGGCAAGTGATTTCAACTTCAAGTATGGCCAATGAAGTAAAGATGACTTCGAAATCGATTGAGCATTATTTAAATATTTTAGAAATGACATATGTTGTTTATGGACTTCATAGCTATGCTAAAAAGTTGTCTAATGAATTAAAAAAATCAAAAAAATATTATTATTATGATAATGGAATTCGTAATTCATTACTAAAAAATTTTAAATTACCAAAAGGCAGAGCAGACAAAGGCTTTATTTATGAATCACATGTTTTTCTAGAACTCCATAAGCAATTAAAGGCAAATAATGAATTGAGATTTTGGAGAACAAAGCAAGGTGATGAAGTTGACTTTATATGGATAGAAGATCAAGTTCCGATACCGATTGAGGTTAAGTCTAAGTATCATGAATCAAGGCCACCAAAGTCTTTAATTAAATTTTTGGCAAATTATCTAGAAGCCCCTTATGGGATTGTTTTCAACGAAGATAGAAATGACATTGAAATATTTGAAAATCATGAAATTCAATATCGGACTTTTGATAATACAAAGATGTAGTACTTTGTAGTTCTTTAAATAATCAATCAACAAATTTAATTAGTTACGAGGGTTGAATGTTGACCCAGCATCAATCATGTTTGCAGACTATTCAGAAGTCGCCTAAAGAAGAAATTGTAATATTTTGTAGTAATTCTGATTTTCGTATCAATGATTTTAAGAAGTTAAGCCTGCTTTACCACCTCAAATATAGGTTATATGACCTCTAAAAGAGGTTGACTTGTATTTGAATCCAATTTAAGATACTTCTATGCTCGATAAAATCCTAGGCAGTGAAATTGCCATGAAAATAATGCTTCATTTAGTCCACTACGCTGAGATTTATCCTTCAGCTGTCGCTAAAGACTACAAGATTGCTTTGAGTGCGGTTCAAAAGCAGTTTTCTCGTTTTGAAGAAGCTGGAATCTTGGTATCAAAGCTTGTTGGAAAGACTAGAGTTTATACCTTCAATAAGAAATCAAAAGTAGCAAAAACTTTTTATGAACTTGTTAAGCTTTACTATGATGGACTCAGTCTTGCTGATAAAGAAAAGATATTCTCAGAAAGGAGAAGACCACGACGTCCAGGGAAGCCTGTTATTAAAAAGGCTAAGATTTGAGAATTGATCTTAAAAACTGCTCCGAAGAAGAGCTTTGGCATTTTGTGGCCGTTTATTTGAAAAAGAATGGTATTGATACTGTTCTTGTTGGTGGTGCCGTCGTTTCAATTTATACCGATGGAGCTTATCAATCAGGAGATCTGGATTTTGTAAAATTAGACCTGTTTACCAAAAACCTTGAAAAGATTATGAGCGAAATTGGTTTCAAGAAGCATGGAAGGCATTACATTCATCCCAATTGTAAGCATCTATTTGTCGAGTTCCCAGGTGGACCTCCGTTAGGAATTGGAGAAGACAGTAATATCATCCCAGATGAAGTTGAATTTGAAGGTGAAATTATTAAAATTTATTCACCAACTGATTGTGTTAAAGATAGGCTCGCTAGTTATATCCATTTTCAGGCTGAGGAGTGTTTGCAGCAGGCAGTTCTTGTAGCTAAAAAACATCCTATTAAATTGAGAGAGATAAAGAAGTGGTGTGAAAATGAAGAAAGTTTGGAAGCATTTAATGAATTCAAAAAAGAACTAAAAAAATAGGTCATTGTAGTAATTTGTAGTTATTCTAATTTTTGCCTGAAGAAAAACAATGACTTAAATACGCCTCACTACCTCCACCACATCATTCCTGTTATCTCAGGTGATCTCGAATGACTTCTAGTTATCTCTAGTGATACCTTATTCACGGGAATCGTTTATGAAAAAAATAACAGATGCAGTCGATATGTTTAATAAGTCAGCTGAACTATATCAAGAAAGATATATGGATGTTGGCGTATATTCAAAACCTTTAAATCTATTCTGCGAAGAGCTAAGTAACGCAGCAACGGTTTTAGAGTTCTGATGTGGGCCAGGTAATCTAACTCGATATTTATTAGATAAGCGTGGAGATTTAAAAATATTAGGTTCAGATCTAGCTCCTGAAATGATCAAGCTAGCAAAGAAAAACTGTCCAGAAGCGGAATTCGATGTAATTGATATAAGAAGTTTCTCTCATATTGACTCTCGTTATGATGGAGTTATGACAGGGTTTTGTTTACCTTACCTTGCGAGAGGAGAAGTCGCTTCATTCTTTAAAGATATTGTTGGGTTCTTGAAACCCCAGGGGATTATATATTTAAGTGCAATTGAGAATGAACATAAAGAGTCCGAGGTGAAAACATCCTCCTCTGGAGACAGAATTCGTATTCATTATTATCAAAAGAACTTCTTAAAAACTTTATTAGAGTCTAATGGATTTAGTATTATTGGGTCCTTTGATTTAGTAGAAAATGGTGATGACGAGGTAGTTCTTGTTGCAAGATTTAACTCAACTTTGTAGTACTTTGTAGTTACTTCCAAAAAACACTTAACAAAATTAACTAGTTATGGGGCAGCCACCACCTCCACAACCTATTGAAATAATAGAGTTTCTTCAAGACTGTTTTTTGGTAGTATCATATGATACTATTAATGAATGAATCCGCCTTATAAAATTACTCCCCAAATTAATAATCTTGTAGCTGATATCTCAAAACTATTGGGCCAATTAGAAGCGACAACGCTTAGTATTCCAAACCCACAACTAAGGAAGAAAAATCGTATACGTACTATAAAGTCAACATTGGCCATTGAGGGACACACATTTACAGAAGGTCAGATTACAGCTGTTTTAGAAAACAAAAGAGTTTTGGGAACGCAGAAAGAATTAATTGAAGTTCAAAACGTAATTCAGTTATATGATTCGCTGGATGATTTCAAGTCTAGTCGGGCGAAAGACTTTCTGAAGGCACATGGAATATTAATGAAAGATCTTCTTTCAACTGCGGGAAAGTATCGCTCTAAAAATGTTGAAGTATTGGCAGGTACTAAGGTTAAGCATTTAGCACCAAAACCGAACTTTGTTCCAGAGTTGATGGGAAATGTGTTTCAATGGATCAAAAAAGAAAAGGAAGCTCATGCATTAATTCTTAGTTCGATTGTTCATTATGAAATTGAATTTATACATCCCTTTGAAGATGGAAATGGAAGAATGGGGCGTTTTTGGCAAGCTTTGATTCTAAAAGAATATGACGAGTTTTTTAGATATGTTCCAATTGAAAGTTTAATTGAGAAAAATCAAAAAGATTATTATTTGTCTCTTGAGAAAGCTGATAAATCAGGGGAGAGCACGGTATTTATAGAATTTATCTTAACAGCAATAAAAGCTTCCTTGGAGGAGATGTCGGCTGAACTAATTGGAGAGACGAAAACTTTTGATGATAGAGTGGAAAAGGCTAGCTCGCATTTTGGGCAAAAGTTGTTCTCTCGAAAAGATTATATGGAGTTGTTTAAAAATATTTCCAGTGCAACTGCGAGCAGAGACTTGAAAGATGCAATAGAAAAAGGCTCACTTGAAAAAGTGGGAGAAAAAAATCAAACGAAATATAAGTTCTTGTAATAATCTGTAGTTACT
>CAYGUN010000241.1:0-4526 GCA_964353025.1 uncultured Bacteriovoracaceae bacterium | reverse complement strand
ATCCTTTTCTAAGTTAATAACTTATTATACAGCAGCAGTGCATATAAAATATATGACATATAGTATTAGGTATATATAACGTTAAATCTATATAGAAAAATCCTAAAGATATAGCTTTCTTATATACTCATTAAGCAAGCTGCTTAATTGAGAACTGAAGAAGTACCCTCATTCGTTAGATAAAAATCAATCTCGCTAATATTTTTTTTCATTAATATTTGGGGGCCTCTTTCGTGAATTGACTGACAATCATATTGCGAAGGATTCATTATATCCATATGAAAACAAAAGAAGCTCTCATCTACTTGGTAAAGAGTTTGTTCTGCTTTATCTGTTAAATATTTAATGAAGTCAGGATTCAAGCTTTGAGATACATCTGAGAGGAGTTTATTTTTATGAAGAATAATCTTAAAATGATTATCACCATCAAAGAAGATAAAATCACTTTTACTAATTCTTATGTCATTTTCTAAGTTCAATTTATACTTCGATTTACTATTAACTGATTCGCCTCTAAGCTGAAGGCGCTGGATAAGCTTTACGTCAAAAGAAGTTAATTTCAATTGAGAGTAAAAATTGACTTCTAGCTCATAAGAAGTGCGGGGATACCTTGCAAGGACATAAGATTCACCTAAACTATCTCTATCTTCGTTGAAAACTCTAAAAGTATGAACGAATTGATTGAAATTAAAAACTTTACTAGAAACTAATTCTTCCTGGTTGTTCATTTTTTCTAGTAATGTAGAAATATCCACTTGGTCTAAATGTGGAAAATTTCTCAATGAATAAGTTGTTGGAACAATTTTGCAGTTTACTTTTTTTAGAATATTTTCTTTATCTTGGATGCTCAACTCATAGCATTTTTCGTAACGCTTATAATATTTTATGTAATCATTACGTTCGCTTACTATCAACTCACTAGCAGAACGAAACCCATCAAGAGAGTCGAGCTTTTTTTTAACTATTAAGTTTTTTAGAAAAATAGGGTTTGAAGCTAATCTTTTCTTTAATAATTTTAATAATCTTGCTTCATGAATTAAATCTTGACCAAAAACATTAACACTCACGGCAAGCGCCATGCACAAAAACCTCATCATAAATACCTCTCTCATCTCTAGCTAATAGAGATAGTACAAAGGCCATCACACTGACAACTCTATTAAAAGATGGGTAAGCATCGTAAAAATCAAAGATTGATAGGTCTGCTAGTTTTTATTTAACAGCTTTTCAACTTCTTGCTGTATCTCTTTTGAGTCTGGACTCACTGATGATAAATACCGTGCTGCTATTTGTCCGTTTTTATCGATTAAAAACTTTTCAAAATTCCAAGCAATGTCCTTTCCCTTAGTAAGAAAATCTATTAATGCAGATTTACTACTACCTTTTACAATTGTTTTAGTCGTTAATGGAAAACTCACTCCATGATTTCTTTTGCAAAACTTAACCACTTCCTCATCACCTTCAGGGGTTTGACCTCCAAAATCATTTGAGGGAATTCCAATAACAATGAGACCTTTTGCACTATATTCTTGATAGATTTTTTCTATCACTGATAGTTGTGGAGTATAACCACATTGTGTCGCAATATTTACAAACAAGATTGGCGAGCCCTTATAAGTATTAAGAGGCGTTTCACCCTTACCTATTAGATTAATCGTAAAGTCATGTACTGAATTATTGGCCATTGCTGTTCCCCATATAAATGCTGTTAGTAGTAAGAGCTTCATCACATATTCCTTTCAGATTTTTTATGTTATCATTCATTCCCAAGGATTTTATATGAAGTTTTCAATATTGTTAATAAAAACAGAAGAAAATGTTGACTTGAATAAATAAAGGATAAAGGGATAGATATGTTTGGATTATTTAAAAAAGACCCTACAAAAAAAATGCGAGCTGAATACGCAAAGATTCTGGAGCAAGCAATGCTCGCCCAAAGAAATGGTAATATCGAATTATATGCGAAACTTTCAAAGCAAGCAGATGACTTGATTAACGAAATAGAAAAACTCGAACAAACAAAGAACAGTTAATTCAATGATGATAAAAATTTTATTTATATTACTACTTCCTACTCTTTCCTACTCTTTCATTAATATTGAAAGTATTAGAAATCAGCAAACCAATGGGTTTAAAGGCTCATTCAAAACTTTATTTACACAACAAACGGGAAATACAGATAAGTCGAGCTCGACTATTAGTTCTTTGAATTCTTACAAAAAATCTGACCATGAGTGGCTTTTTCTGGCAGGACTTGCTTACGGAGAATCACTTGGTAGAAAAGATACCAATAATGGAAGTACCCACTTTCGCTATACTTACTACTTCAAGCCAACTGTTGGGCATGAAAACTATATTCAGTTTCAATATAACGAATTCACATCACTTAATTTTAGAGAAGTGTATGGCCAAGGATTAAGGTTTATTCTTAGTACTGAAAAAAAGTATACTCTTGCAACAGGAGCAGGGGCCTTCTTTGAACATGAAGAGTTAAAAAATCAGGCAAACCAAGATGCCGTTCGCGGAAATCTCTATCTCTCATTAGCTCAGGCCCTCACCGAGACATTAGACGTTTCCATTATTGCCTATTATCAGCCCTCACTTAAACGCTCAAACGACGTTCGTACTATTATCTCCGCTGGTAGTTCATTAGACATAACCAAGTCCATCACTTTTAACTTTGAATACAGCTATAGTAATGACAACAAACCACCTATTGGTGTTAATGAAGAAGATTCAATGACTCAATTTGGTCTTGCGGTTAAATATTGAAAATTACGGTTCTAATCTTCTGCTGGGTAACTTAGAGCTATTTCATCAAGAGCAGAGAGTTCATCACTGATAAAGTTTGTTTTCCAAACTTCTGCCTGATGGATTTTCTCTCGATTAAATAAGTAATAAATAAATCCAAGCCCAACTCCCAGTCCGAATCCAACACCATGGGCCAGATAGCTGGTATTGGGCTGAAACTCAGATGGAATAAGGATAATTAAAAAAACTCCGCCCATTCTTAGTAGTCTGTTGCTTATTGAGTATTGCCTCTGGATAAAAAGGTAGAGAACCATCCAAAATCCCCATAGGTAATAAACAACACCTGATGCTCCAACAAGAACTGTTTCTCCCCCATAGCTTAAAAGCACAATATAATTAGTGAGCATGGCCAGGGAAAAGCTCACTATGACTGAGATGCATCCCCCATAATAGGAGGTAACAAAATAAAGCAGAATATAAAGCATGAGAGAATTGGATAATAAGTGAGCAAAATCTCCATGAATAAAGGTGGTGGTAAATAACCTCCAAAACTCATGTTTTGTAGCAATTAAATCATAGCTTGCCGCCAATTCATTTGAAATAGGACTTTGCGGATTCCAGTAAAAAAGGCAGGCCACAGCACATAAGCAGAGCACTAAAAAAGCCGCCGCCACACCATAACTAAATCTAGGTTTGGATAAATAATTACGGATGAATTTGCGTTCAATATGCATAAAAAGAAGATGGGCACTGTTTGAAAGATGTCAATGCTTAGCGGTATATAAAATTTGCTCTCGCATTCATTGCAAACATATCTGGAATTATCGTATGCTATTACTTATGAGTGATAAAGCCCCATTATTTAAAATCGGAGAAGAAGTCTGCTGGAAGTGGTACGGGGGAATTATTGAAGGGAAAGTCGTTGAAATCTACTTTGAACCAACCACGAAAGAAATCAAAGGAAAATTTATTAAAAGAAACGGCAGCCTAGATAAGCCTGCTTACTACGTGCAATCTGAAGCAGGAAATTATGCGCTTAAACTTGAAACGGAATTAGGCCCTAGGGAATAAAACTATAAAGATGGTTGGGAATGCTTTGCGCGTCTAAGTCTATTACTGGCTTCGAATTCTTTTTGCGCTAAAAGTCTGTTTTGTTCTACTAACTTCTTGGCCATCTCATTTAATCCCTCTTTTTTGTATTGAAGAATAATAATATGGTCCTCTTGCTCTCTTATTTTTCGATTATGCGCTTCTTTTACTGCTTTTAAGTGCTTCACTTCTTTTTCTAATTTTAATATGACTTCATCTTGTTTTGATTTTTTACTATTGCATGCCGCTAATTCACTTTCATTTTTCTTGGCCTCTTTTCGGGCTTCGGTAATCTTACTCTCAAGTCCTTTTCGCGTTCGAATGATTTTAACAAATTCTTCTTTAAAGTTTGCTAGAGTTTTTCTTTCTTGAAGAAGCTCATTTGCTAAAATCTTAAGCTCTTCTTCTAGTTGTTTTTTTTCTTTTATTAAGTCTTGACTGCTGCGCTCCAATGAGGACTTCTCTTGAGATACTCTTTCACTTTCAGCAAGGCTTTCTGCTACTTTCTCTTGTAGGAATTTCTTATCTTTGATCAAACTTTGAATGTAGACAGAGAGTTCTTTTATATTACTCGTTTGCTCATGAGTTACAAGCTCAAGTTTCTTCTGTTTTGCTCTGGCCGCATGTATATTGCCCGAAAGTTGTGCCATATATTCTTGCTGCTTAAATAATTGTGTCTCGTTGGT
>CAYGUN010000240.1:0-4554 GCA_964353025.1 uncultured Bacteriovoracaceae bacterium | reverse complement strand
TATATTAATAAATCACTAAAAGTGGGGGACACCGTTCGAGGTGGAATGATTTCCCATTGATAATTTTTTTCTAAAAATATTTGCATATCTTCCATTGAAATGGCCTGGTGAGCGTCACTGACTGATTCTTTTGGACGAGGGTGACATTCAATCATAAGTCCATCAAAGTCTAGCGCGAGAGAAGCAGTGGCCATTGGTAAAACGAGAGAGCTCTCTCTTGTGCCGTGGCTTGGATCGATAATAACCTTAAAGCCTGAAAGTCTTTTTGCTTTGAGTGCCAAAGCAAAATCGAGAGTAACTTCTGATGGAGCACAAGCATTTCTTGTTCCTCTTTCACAGAGGATAATTTTATTTTTGTCCACGCCGTGCTGAGTGAGATACTCGGCGCTTGAAAGCCATTCTCTTAAAGTCGAGGCAAAGCCTCGTTTAAGCATGACCCATTCTCCATTATGATTTCTCCCAATATCTTTCAAAAGCTCGTAGTTTTGCATATTCCGTGCCCCGATTTGGAACATCTGAATATGTCCTTGGGCAATTTTGATATGCTCTAAAGAGCACACTTCAGAAACAAATCTGACGTTTGGATTAAGCTTTTTAAGCTCTTTGAGTATGCCAAGCCCGTCTGGGCCTAGCCCTTGAAATGAGCCAGGATGAGTTCTGGGCTTAAATAGAGGGGTCCTCACATACAAGAGATTGAATTTATCGGCCAGTTCCACAACAGGCTTCATTTGCTCTAAGGACTCCATGGTGCAGGGGCCAAAGATAACGAGTGGTCGATTTTTTAAGTCGGCTTTATTCATAACGCATTTCATAACATGAATGAGTTCAACTGAAAAATGTTTCCTTCGCTTGTAACCTAGTGGAAATAGGCTAGAATCTTAGTAATTGAAACATTCAAGGGAATGAAATATGAAGTTTCTGGGTTTAATTTTGTTGATGGCGCTACCAGGTGTAGTTTTGGCCAAATCTTTTTCCAATCAATATACAGAGTTTGAGTTACCTCCAAACTGGGAGTGTGTGCTCGAGGGCTCAGAGTATGTGTGCCAAAGTACTAATGGTGATAGGAAAAAAGAGGCCATTGTTATTTTGGCAGCAAAGATAAGAGGGGCCCAAGATACTTTGGACCAATATCAAGCCTATCTTAAAAAACCAAAAACTTATCAGCTTCCGGGAGGAAAAACTCAAGTCTCTGAAGCAAAGTATGCAAAACCTAAAAAAATTAATAATCACGAATGGATTGAGTCACTTCATTTGGCCAGTGAAGTTCCTGGCTTTTATACCATCTATATTGCGACAGTTAAAGCGGACCTTGGAGTCGCGATTACTTTTTCAGTCATTAAGAGTAAATACCAACAGTATCAACCTATTTTTGAAAAGATGATGAGCTCAGTGAAGGTTTTCAGACAGAAGAAATCAGGGCTCAGTAATATTCGTTTGGCCAAGCAGGGCGAAGGTGCTGGTGGTATTGAAAACACCACATTCGTACCAGATGCTAAAATGAATATTGGTGGAGCTAATTCAGGTCAGAGGCAACAAAGAGATGAGGAAGGTGGAAGTAATCTTCTTTATATTTTAGTTGGTGTTGGAGCGGTTATTATATTGCTTAAGAAAAAAGGTAAGAAAAAGAGTTAGTAAAAAAATAAATTTAAATAAAAAAAGGGCCTGATTGAATCAGGCCCTTTTTTTGCTTTTATTTGAAGTCGTTTAACGAATCCATCAAGTCATTTTTAAGTTTTTCTTTCTTAGGGTCAACTTTAGTTTTACTGTCCTCACTCTTCTTACTTAATAGTTTAGGATACCCATAAAGAAAATATCTTTTTGATACAACTGTGAAGAGCGAATCATTATCATTTTCTTTGTAATCAGATTTTCTTAAATTTCCAAGGATGGATGCTTTATCACTATCAGATAAGGTGCTACCACTACTTGTTATATCACCAAGAGCTGCTCCGTCCACATTGGAACCACTACCACCTAGGTCTCCCCAGAGGTCGCCTCCTCTCCCACCACCAAAGCCTGCATTCTGTGAACCACTCGCACCATATCCACCAGCGCTGCCTATTACATTACCTCCAGAAGCGCCAGCATCAGCTTTGCCATCGGCTTTATCTCCAATTTTGGGAGCTCCTAGGGCAGAGTTTCCGGCACCGTCCGTTCCTATACTACTGCCAGCACCATTGGGCCCTCCAGATAAGCCTGCACTTCTTTGCCTAATTGCTGCTAAGTTATTCTTTGTGACATTGCTTAGAGATCCACCTTCTGCACCAGTAGCATCTAGTTGGGCCTGAAGTCCTGGGTTTCTAGACGCAATACTTTTGCGAATTCTATTTTGAATAGCCGAATATCCTCCACCATAACCTTGTAAGCCGAGGCTCCCTGAGAGCATACTTCCACCGCCAATAACCGAACCATCAGGGATGCCGCTATTGGCAGCAAATAAAGTAATGGGAGAGTTGGGCTTATAGGCCTTGTAGTCAGAGAAAGTCCATTTACTTCTATCTACATTTCTTGAAGCTTGAATAGATTGTCCTGTTGCACCTTCATAGTTTCCGGCATTCAGATCCATTCCTCCTGCGAACATTTTTTCTCGAAGAAGGGCCATATCAGCTAAGCATTGTTTCTTTTGTTGTCGAACTTGGGTCATCATTTCAAGATAGGCCGTGGCCATGACGAGGGAATTTCCAACTAATTTGAGAGTTTTCATGCGGTAGGAGTCAGCTCCCACAACTTTCTTCTGAAAAGATTTTTTCTCTCCATTTGAATAGGCCCAGTTTAAAGCATAGACTAGAGATGCAATATCTTCCACTGCTTCAACTGTCTGCTCACATTCTTCTGGAATTTCCGATTTTGCTGCAATAGATTCCTTTGCATTAACATCATGTTTTCTTTCTAGTCTACGAATGTTGCGCTTTTTTGATTTACGCAGATATCCCTTATTTATATCCATGCGAGATTTGTCTGGTTTGGCATACTCAAGACAGCTTTTCTTGATACCTAATTCAAAATCGATATACTCACTATCAACAGCGAACTTCTCAGAAGTAAGCTGTTTATATACATCTTCATAAGTATTGTGAAAAAACTCAGCACCATTTGAATTAGCTTGCCATTTTTTCTTTCTTGATTTTCCTATCCCCAGAAATTTTCCATCACCATTAAACATATCAACAATTAATGAAACAGTGGTTCCTAAAACAGCTCCCGCGATGCCTGCACATAGTGGAGCAAACGGGCCACAGCCAAGACTTACAGCAGCACCTACACCAGCACCTACACCAGCAGATGTTCCATAGCCAGCTTTAGATTTTCCACCATAATCATCGAAGCCTTTATTATTTGGAAGGTAGGGATCGAACATATAATATGGTTTTGATTGTTGTTTTTCAACGTCTCTAATAGGAGAAAGCATGAGGTATTCTGGCAGTCCAGGTTTAAAATGAGCTGTTTTCTTCACTTTATATCGTCTTCTAAAACACCGGTTAACCCATTTTCTTTTACCCCAAATATTTTTTTCTCTACACTCCCTATCCTTTTCTTCTAGCTTGGACCACCAACCTCTTAAGCACAGAAAGTTAATGACGCCTGAATTTGTATCAGCCTGACCACCACATGCAGAAGATGTTTCTCCATCCCATATTGGTGTCATGAGTTTTTTGACGACAGCAGTATCATCACAGAATCCACCACAGTTTGCAGCTACGGAATCCACTGTTTCGGTAGCATCTCCTCCTTCTGTACTGCTTGTTCCGACGGGGGAGCCAGCAGGTCTATCACCAGGGAGATCTCCTCTGTAAAAATCTTTAAATAAATCCATCATTGCTGTTTCGTAATTTAAAACAACATCTTGTTCATCAATCATAAGCTCGAAGACAACAGCTCCTGTGGCTTTTTTAGCATTACCTGCATAAGTCGTATCTTCTTCTATTTTTTTACGGGCTTCATTTAAGTTTTTGGTCATTTCTTTGTGTGCCCCAACGATTTCCTTTCTTGTTTTTAGTACCTTGTCACTAAGCTTTCTCCATTTTTCAAATTTCCACAGCTTCATCTTGTCCCACCCACCATCGTATTTAAATTGATTTAGGACATCCCATGATCTCAAAACTAAATTGGACATGACATACATCTCTCTTGCTGGATTATCTGCAGGGAATCGAACCACACATCCATTTTCAGGTGTTGGTGGTGGAGGAGGGTCTATTTGGGCATTTTGAAAAAAGTTATCAAAAGTAACACATGACCTTGTATCAGATTTCCACATTAAGCCTTCACAACAAAATTTAGGACTAGGTGCTGGTTGGTCAAGTCCTGCACAGCCGCAACCATATGTGGGGGCACATTTTTTGTCTTTGCAATTAAGGGAGCTACAAAGAAAATGCTTCCCTCTTCTTTTGGCTTTTTTATTGCTTATTTCCCCATTGCCACTAGGATTAAAAAATTTCTCAAACGGGCGACGAGCTTTATTATTTAACTTAGAATAAACATCTCCGAGCGAGTCTGCTAGTTTCCCGATCTTTTTATCTTTCCAAATATTTCCATCGCAGGCTTCTCCTGTAT
>CAYGUN010000239.1:0-4571 GCA_964353025.1 uncultured Bacteriovoracaceae bacterium | reverse complement strand
TGCAACCATCTGCACCTTCCCTTAGGTAACCTATCGGAAGAACAGGGATGAAAATAAAAAAACTTAAACAGACAATACAACTCAGTTACTAACACTAACCTACTGAAATAACCTTAACCTGTGGTCATCATGCCTGATGAAATACCAGCAACACTCTTACGGACAAGAACTAAATCTTTTTCATTATTGCCTATTATTTGCAGAATATTTAGAGGGTGAATCATGGATGATCTTAATTCAATCGAATCACTTAACCAGGGTTTATACCATAATAAGTTTTTTTGGCCCGTTAAGGATTTAACAAAACTTACTGTGTCTTTGAATTCACTTTCAAATTCTTTAAAAAAGATTTTTTGTTCCTTCTGCGTTAATTCACTTTGCCTTAAGTAGAGCTTGAATATCGAGAGGTCCACTTTGCTTAAAGTAAATCCAAGAGTTCTTACGTAAGAGGCAAAAAGAAAGCTCGTTTTATAAGATTTTTTAAGTTTTGAAATTTTAGTCTTATCCTTTTTTGTCTCACACCACGCCTTGCCCACTCCCCACCATGTACGAAAAAGAATTCGCGTTTGAGTCCAACAAAGAATCCAAGGAATGGCCCTAATAGAACTAAAGTCTAGTTTTTTAGCTGTAGATCTTTTGGATGGCCTTGAACCAAGTTTTAAAACACTTAAATACGAATAGGGTGTGGCCTGTTCAACCATTCTAAAAAAACTCTCTTCATGGATTTTTGTCACATATTGTTTTTTTACAAGATCTGCAAAATCCTCTACTGCTTTATCGATTTTAATAATCCCTTTTTTTGATTTCACTCTATTAAAATTGGCCAGAATCTTATTGACTCCAGACATGGAAACTTCAGGTGAAGTAAAGTTACGCTCCACCATTTCCCCTTGAATTGTGGCCTTATAAAGATTTAAGGCCGACTTTGGCCACCAAGCCGTTTGCTCTTGAATACTTCCACCACCTCTATCAACAGATCCTCCAGAACCATGAAAAAAGACCGGTATCATTTTATTTTGAGTAATAATTAAGTCTAAGCTTCGCATAGTTTTTGCAATCGCAATTCGACTTGGTAAGACTCCCATACCTTTCGAGGAATCCGAATATCCCAACATTACTTCTAAATGATTTTTCCATTTGCTTTTTACACTTTGGGCGTATTCTTTGTCTTTTATCATCGACTCGACAATCCCAGGGGAATTCTCTAATGCCTCTGCTGTTTCAAATAAAGGAATAATGGGAATATCTAGGGCATTGGTTGTTCTTTTCACTAGTTTAATAGCATTTTGAACATCAGCATATGATTGGCACATGCTAATAATCATGCCTTGCACATAATCTCGTATATGGCCTTGTTCTGAAATTTTGGCCAGAGTTCTTAGCATTCTTTCAATGGCCATTAGGTTTGTGGTGTTTAAGCTCTCAAGAATTAACTCACTGTCCTCTCTTAATTCAATTGGAATGACGAGACCTGGGAAAAGAGTGAAAATGCTTTGAATCTTTTTTAACCTTGGACTTTGCATGCCAATCAGCTTTACATAGGCCTCATCCAAAAGCTTAGTTTCAGTTTTCAACTCCTTTAATAATAAAGAGTCACCTTGTTGTAGTTTTTTTAATTTTAAAACAAAAGATGAAACTTTTTTTAAACAATCAGCAAGCTCTGTACTCGCGATGAGCTCTATATCCTTTTTTAATTCATTAAAAAGTCTTTCTAAAATAATGATAAAATGATTTCGTGATGCCTGCAGACATTGAATCATCACCTTTTCATCAACTCCTGGATGTCCGTCTTTATCTCCCCCGACCCAAGTCCGGATGCGCACACTTCCCACATCTCTATCTGCTCTTAAGATGGTATCAAAGATGTCAGGACGTAAAATAATAGAAAATAAATGATTAGCTTCATCAATAACTTCAGGCTTCTCATGTCTCGTTACTGAAATCATCCAAGCAAGTTTTAAGTTATGCTTAATAATAGATTTCATATATTCTTCTTCACCTGACTTATCCAGAATGCGAATAGCAACACTTTGGATTCTTCTAAATAACTCAATATTTTGTGGAGTTCGAGCTTCAGTTGGGTGAGCAGTTAGAACATAGACCATCATATTGTCTTGCCTGCCCTTATATTCAATTGTGTGTGATTCCTTCAAACGATAGGTTCTATAAGCTGCTTCACAAGTATTAATAAGCTCTAGCATAAGGGTGTAGGCATGGGCGATTTGATGTTTAGACTCTTTATCGGTTTTATTTAATTTGTTAAAAACTTGGGATAGTATTTTATCTTTACTCGTATCAGATGCTCCTCGGTATTTAATCATTTGGGCACGGATTAATTCAACATCGTGGTAAAGGGCATTCCCTCCCTCTTCTTTAATAACTTCTCCCAGTAGCGCAACCACTTTATTCACGAGAACTTTGAGCTCTTTAGGTAGATGTTTCACTTTTTTTTCCACTTCACACCTCTTTAGTGAGCTATTCTAGTACAAATAAGTAATGAATGCATTAAGTGCACAGCACAACAGCTAACTAAATTGACACAAATGACTGATGGAATTATTATTGGCGTTCACTAATGCCCGGGTGGCGGAATGGTAGACGCAGCGGATTCAAAATCCGCCGTTGGCAACAATGTGCGAGTTCAAGTCTCGCCCTGGGCACCAAAAATAAAGGCCACACTATATGACTCAAGATATCCGCTGGAAACAAAGACTACAAAACTATAGTGCTGCTCTAAAAACTCTCAAGGATGCTGTTGAATTAGCAGGAAAAAGAGATCTTTCTAATCTTGAAAAGCAAGGCCTTATTCAATCTTTTGAGTTCACCCATGAACTTGCATGGAATCTATTAAAAGATTATTTTCAATTTCAAGGGAATATGGAAATCACAGGCTCCCGTGATGCTGCCCGAGAAGCTTTTCAAAAAGGACTTATTTCCAAAGGCGATGTCTGGATGGAGATGATTAAAAGCCGTAATCAAACTTCTCATACTTATAATCAGTCCACGGCTGATGAGATCTCACAAAAAATTTGCCAAGATTACACCTCCCAATTTATGGAACTAGAAAAACGAATGCAAGGGTTAGCAAAAAGTGAATAAGTTTGGATTACCTCAAAAGACGATAGCATCTCTTAATCAAGTTTTTGTACAGCATCCTAATATTAAAGAGGTTATTCTTTATGGTTCAAGGGCCAAGGGGAACTTCAGAGATGGATCTGATATTGATTTAACACTAAAGGGAGAAAAACTAGATATGAATACTCTCCTTAAAATTGAAAATCAAATTGAAGAATTACTATTGCCTTATAAAATAGATCTCTCTATTTATCATCAAATTGAAAATCCTGATTTGGTAGAGCATATCGATAGAGTCGGTGTTTTGTTCAATTAAAAAATGTCATTACAATTTTTTATTCAAACATATTATAAAAAGTGGTCTCTCCTACCACTGTATCTATAAATTTTGCAATCACATTAATAGATTCATGCTCCACTGAGATAGACGCATAAACGCCATTTTCTAAAGGACCCTCTATTGAAATATTTTTAGTTAACAAAACATCCTGTACAGCAATATCAGAAATAAAAAAGCCATAAGCCCTGTGCACTACTTCGTCTACATACTCTTGAGAGGAAAAAGAGTAAGTCTCTATTCTGGTTAAGCTTTTCCCTCCTTCTATTAGCCCGCGGCCCTCGAAACTATCAAAGAGATCTAAAAAATCTTTAAATTTTCTAACGATAGGATTATTGGTATTTTCTTTTGGGTTCGTAAAAAATAATCTCGCCCTCCATGTTGACGTAGGGTTAAGCAAATCTCTTGACAGTGAAAGCCCATACGATCTTTTTAAATGACTATTTTTAGGCTTAATCTCCATGCTGAAAAATTGCATTCTCTCGCTCGTATTTATCACTGGAATTATATTTTTTTCAACTTTAATATCATGTCCACGGGATAACAATGAGAAGACAATTCTTCTTTCTTCCTCTTCAATTGAATTGAGTATTATTTCTTCTTTTTTTGGTTTCTGCTTAAAAAACCAGAAGCAAGCCTCTGAGTCGACGGAAAAAATAAGTAAACATATGCAGAGTAAAAATCTATTAAACATGTGATTTAAATAGTAGAAAACAACCCGGTGCGTCAATGAAAAAGAGGAGGGACTGTAACATCTTCTTATTGTTTCAAGGTATTAGCAATCTCCCTTAAACCATTGAAATTTAAATGAGATTGCTAAATTGGTAGACACAATTGATTCAAAATCCGCCGTTGGTATTGAAAGCGAATGAGCTTTCAGGTGCGAGTTCGAGTCTCGCCCCGGCGATACCACATACTTTCAAATACTTATATACAGCACTAGTCTTTTACGCAGGAGAATCCGAGAAAGTATTGACTTTTTCGGATTGTTGCTCGAAAATGTCATAATGAAGCGAGTTTATATAGATCCAATAATAAAATATTTAAACAAAAAGATAGTTCTTATCTCCGGGCCCAGACAGTCTGGCAAGACAACCCTATCTCAGATGCTCACAAAAAATTATGACTATCTTAATTTTGATAACGATGAGGATCGCAA
>CAYGUN010000238.1:0-4587 GCA_964353025.1 uncultured Bacteriovoracaceae bacterium | reverse complement strand
GAGTTAGGAAATTTTATGGCCCAAGATTTTCCCTATGAACAGTTTATTGTTCAAAGTTTAATTGGCCACCATAAGTGGAGTTCTCATACTCAGCAAGGCAAGTATTATCATATTGGAACAATCCCTAACAAGAAGGGAAATATCTATGTTGCCGATCTTCGCATGATGCTAGTTTCGAGTGAAAAAGGAATGAGGCCTTGTGCGATGTATGCCAGAAGAACAAGAAAACCTTTGCTCGATAAGCTCGCTGACGATGAGAGCTCTTGGGAAGTGCTAGGGACTAACTTATCTAAAAAAATTGCCAATAATCAGTGGGATTCAGATACGTCTCGGTTGATGTTAATGGATCGAAAAGACTTTAATTCTTTAGGTTTAGGAACAGATGATCTTATTGAAGCCTATATTCAAACTCTTTTATCCATTATTGCTATTGATAAAATGGCCTCAAACCTTTTGAATAAAAAGGGTCAATTCAGGCAAAAACTTTTCTCTTCAATGGACCATGATAAGTCTCTCATCAATGAGATTGCCAAAGATGAGTGATTCTAATAAGTTATAGAAGAAGAACTAATAATTTGACGAAAACCTGACGAACAGTATTTAAGTAATATGGCATAATTATGAATATGAGAAAATTTACTCTTTCTACATGCACTATTCTCGTTGGCTTATTTTTGATGAGCGGATATTCCATTGAATGTATCAATGAAATTGCCAACAATCTTTCTTCAAAAGATCGTCAACATCATTTGGCTGAAGGTGACTCACCTGTTAAAGAATGTGAAAACGAAAATGAAAAAACAGAGAAGATAGAGAAAGATTTTGAGGAAAAGTTTGCTGAAGTGATTAAGCAAATATTTCGCTTCCATAGCTTTTACAAAGTTTCTTTTATAGATAGACCTCTGTCTTATTCAGAATATATTCACGAAATTTTCATTCCACCTCAAATACTTTTTTTTAATTTTTATTTTTTAATATTTTAAAAAGGGTAAACCTATGAAAGCACTACTTGAGTGTGTTGAGCAATTTCAAAAATCATATTTTAAAGAAAATAAAGATTTATTTAAAGAATTAGGAAATGGACAGTCGCCTGATACATTATTTATCACCTGTTCTGATTCTAGAATCGACCCGAATCTTTTAACTAATACCAAGCCAGGAGAGTTATTTGTTATTCGTAACGCGGGTAATTTAATTGAGTCTTACAATTCAGAGGACCCTAGCTTTGAGGCCATCTCTATAGAGTTTGCAGTGAAAGCTTTAAAAATTAAAAGTATTGTCATTTGCGGCCATAAGGATTGTGGGGCCATGGTGGGAGTACAAAATGTGGAGTCTCTCGGAGATTTCCCTCTATTACAAAAAAAGCTCAGGGGATTAAGCCATTATTTAAACGATGTGAGTTCTGGCTGTATTAATGATCTCATTCAGCATAATGTAGAAGCACAAATAAAAAATTTAAAATCCTATCCTTTTGTAAAAGAAGGGATTGAAAATGGTAGCCTTTCAATACATGGATGGGTTTATGATTTTGTAAATGGCAAGGTCGAAGTTGTCGTAAGTGAGGGAAAGTATGATTAAAGTAGAGCTTGATGAATTATATGATAAGAAATTTGTGGCCCTTTGGTCTTTGCTAAGTTTTAAAGCAGGCCTTTTAAATGCAGCAGGTTTTCTCATAACAGGAAGTTATGTTTCACATGTCACTGGTTTTGGGACTCAAATTGGCATTGCAACGGTGCATCATGAGTATGACTTTGGTTTAGAATTACTTGTGATTCCTATATGTTTTATCTTTGGTGGTGTGATTGCCTCAATGGTATTAGATAAAGGCTTTAGAGAGGATAAACTTCCCAACTTCCCATTAGTCCAATTCTTTATTACCTTTTTATTATTTGTAGTGAATGTCCTTTTTTATGCAGACTTTTTTCATATTGATTCTTATCCTTTACCTCACAATGAAATGAATATTTTGTTAATTGGTCTTTTGTGCTTAATTTGTGGATTAAAAAATGGTCTCACGACATGGAGTACACATGGTAAGATCAGGACTACTCACTTGACAGGGTTATCAACGGATATAGGCTTGCATTTACCTAAAATTTTTAGCAAAGAGGGTCTGAAATCAAAATATCCGGAGCCAAGAAAAATTACCTATGTAAGATTAATCACTTTCTTAAGTTTTTCTTCTGGTTCTATTATTTCAACATTATTGGTATTGAAAATAGGGTATCTTATTTTTACTTTAGCATTTGTTATTTCTTTTTGCTTGCTCTTGATTAGTTATTTTCAAAGGGTGAAGCTGCTTTCTCCTCCTTTGAAGTTAGCTTCGTAAGAGATGGAGAGGTTGGTTAGTATGGGGTGTAATAAAAAAAGCCCCAGCATTACTGCTAGGGCTTTTGCACTTGTCTCTACAGAGCGCTGGGTAATACTACTCCAAGGCAATGTACTTTCTGTTAGTCCCCGAGACAACTATTTCTTTTTGTGAAATCACTGATTGCCCTACGGCATTTTGTAGGAGGTAAGTTCCTTGTGGAAGAATCATTTTAAAGCTTCCATAAGTATCAAGTCGGTAGTGAGTGTAATAGACGTATTGTCCCTGAATTTTTTTATAGGCGTAAATATATCCTTCTCCTGAGAAGGCCCCAATATTATCTCTAACCTGGCCAATAAGGATATTGTTTTGCATTTGCTCAAGCAAGTATTGCCAAGCTGGTCTAACTTTTAAAACTGTTCTATCACGAGTGGATTTATAATCGGGTTGGAATCCTTCCGCTCGAGAATTAACTTCAAATACGTATGGAATAACTTGGTACTCAGCATTCATCCAATCAATATCTCCACCGTCAACGCTATAGAGAATTTCCCAAGATGTACCTGGCACATAATCAAGCATTTTTGCTAGTGTTTTTCCAATGGGTTCAACTACTTCATAGTTAACAGCTCTTTCTCCGTCACAGCCCATTGGATAGATAACAAGTTCGCTATAGGCGTGGAATGAAAGGTCAAAGACGGGTCTAATTTGAGCGACCAGGTTCATGATAGTTTGAGTTTCAGGTTCACTGGCAGCAAATGGCCCTCTATAAGTTTGCGAGTTTTTCTGTCCACTAGAACCGTTACATGCGCCCCATTGGTAAGGATAGTTTCTGTTGATATCAACTCCATATCCACCGCGAGCATTTTTTCTCCACATATTATCTTCTGTCCAAACTTTGATGTTTCCATCAACGTTTAGCATTGGCATAACCCAAATTTCATTGTCATTAACCCAGCCAGTTATTTTTGGATCACTTCCGTACCCAGCAGTTAAAACTTCAATAATATCGATGGCCACTTCTGGGGTCATAACTTCGCGAGCATGGTGCATAGAGTTGAATAGAATTGCTGGTTCATCGGCCTCTTTATATTCAACATTATCTGAAATCTTTAAAACCCAAATAGGTCTTCCTTCTAGTGAAGTTCCAGCTTGGATAAGTTTTGTAATACTTGGGTAGGCCCTATTAATACCAACTAGAAAAGCTTCGATTTCTTCTGGTGTTTTGTATAGTGGATCAACTCTCGAAGCTCCTGGTCCAAAAATTCCTTGGGCACCCATAACTTGCATGGTGTATCCCATATCAACCAGAGATTGGTATTGGTCTGAATCAATAATGACATCAACAATTCCAGTTCTCACATCAACACCGGCAACGTCGATATTCATCTGCTGCATTGTATACATTTGGTAGGCATAGTCATAAGTTTGAACAGCAACTTGAGCTTTTTCAGTTGAGTAAGCAGAAACTGGAGCACTTGCAGTATGGCCAAAAGCATTAAAGGAAAGAGCAGCTAATAGCGCCCAAGTAAGTAAAATTATATCTCTCATAATAATTCCTCTAGGTAGGTTTAATAAAATATCTAGACAGCTTAGGTATTCCGAGCAGGAAGGTCGAGTAATAAAAACTTAACGAATCTTACATGTGGTGAGTATTTAGAAAGATCTCTAAATTAATAATTTTCTTCGACTATTTTTAAGAAATCCGATTGGATTTTATCCATTCTTTGTATTGCGGCAGATACCAGATTACTCAGAGAGTCATTAGCTAGATTCTCTTGCACCATCTTAAGCACATTTTTTACAGCTTCTGTATCTCCGATTATATCGTGTCTAAGTTTCTTCTTTGCGTTATTCATAAACTAACCCCGTAGTTATTGCTATGCTGCTATGGATGGAATCTTTAATATTGAAAGTTTTTTTGGTATTGTGAATATTAAGGCCCGTAAAGTCAATCAACACTCACTGACGGAGAAATGTGAAAAAGTTATTACTAATCGAAGACGATCCAGTTGTTCATAGCCTATTTGAATACATTTTTAAGGATGATTTTCAACTTACAATTGAACCAACAGGAAGAGGGGCCCTTGCCTGCTTGAACGCAGAGAAATTTGATTTTTGTGTCATTGATTTAAAACTAAGTGACATGTTTGGCATCGATCTTTTTAAGCAAATCAAAGATAACAATATTCAACAGGGTTGCATTTTCATGATACTCACGGCAGTTGATTCAGTTGATGTTGAAGTAGAGGGGCATCTTTTAGGGATAACAGAATATA
>CAYGUN010000237.1:0-4594 GCA_964353025.1 uncultured Bacteriovoracaceae bacterium | reverse complement strand
TATCAATTGGTGGCATCTACTGAAGATATTGATTTTGAGTCTTATTATAAAAAAATTGGCATTGGATTTAAATGGAATCATTCTAATGATCTAAGCTTAGGGGTTGATTGGGATTTAGTAAATAAACGTGCTTTTATTAAGAGTGTAACACTGGATTCTGCTGCCTATAAAGATGGACTCAATGCGGGAGATGAAATAATCGCAGTCAATAGACAAAGATTTTTGGCCGATGAAACAACTTCAATAGAGTTGCTATTTAAAGAGAACACATCTTATTTATTTACTATATCAAGGCTTGAAAAAATTATTGAAGTTGAAGTGACCCCTCAAAGAAAAGAGAAAGAGTTAAGTGCTTTGATAGTAGAGGATAAAGATTTATTAGAGAAATCTTTAAAAAACTAATTTAAAGTAGTGGATGGCCATCACTAAGTGTTTCTATGATTTGGTGTTTGAGTATATTCCAGAATGAGCTATCTTTTTTATCAATGAGGCTTACAAAGTTTTTAATGGATAATTCTTTTGGTTCAATTTCATCACAAAAAGCTGAAATGAAAATAACTGGTATTTCTTGACCAATTCTTTGAACTTGTTTTACGAATTCTATTCCAGTGCCATCGTTTATTTTGTAAGCGCAAACAATAATACTTATCTCTTTATAATTTTCCTTAAATAGAGAAAGCGCTTCGACTGCAGATCCTGCGATGATAATTTTCTCAAATAAACCTTTAAGTTGTTTTTGGCAAAGTTGGAGAAAGTCTTTGTCGTTATCTAGAATAATTATATTTGCACTCATGTAATTTAACTTTTTTTAGGTGGTCTGAAGTTCTATTATAGGTATTATTCAAAAAAAATGTCATGAATAAAATAGTTAACCTTCTGAAATTGTTTACTTTTAAATAAAGTTACGGAAAAGTTACGCTTTTTGTGGTAGAAAAAGAGTATGAGACGCATTATTCATATTGATATGGATTGTTTTTTTGCAGCAGTGGAACAAAAAATAAATTCATCTTTACAAGGGAAGCCCATTGCTGTGGGTGGGGCCCCTGGCAAAAGAGGTGTTATTGCAACGGCCAGTTATGAAGCACGGGCCTATGGTGTTCGCTCGGCCATGTCATCATCAGTTGCTGTGAGACTTTGCCCCGATTTAATTCTGGTTCGTGGTCATTATGAAAGGTATAAAATTGAATCCCAAGCGATAAGAGAAATTTTTCATGAGTACACAGATAAGGTTCAGCCTTTAAGTTTAGATGAGGCCTATCTGGATGTGAGTGATTATGTTTTACAACATAAGACTACGGCCACAAAGCTTGCGGCTGAAATAAGACAGAGAATTTTTGAAAAAACGGGCTTAACTGCGAGTGCCGGTATTGCTCCCAATAAACTCTTGGCCAAAATTGCAAGTGACATCAAAAAGCCCAACGGGCAATACACTGTAACTCCAGATAAGATTTCTGAATTTGTAAGTGATCTTCCTGTGAATAAAATTTGGGGAGTAGGCAAAGTAACAGCAAGTAAAATGGGTAAAATGGGAATCACTACTTGTGGCGAGCTTCAGAAATATACACAAGCAGAACTTTTCCATTATTTTGGAAAGTTTGGACGAGAGCTTTTTTATTTTTGTAGGGGACAAGATGAACGAGAAGTTCACAATGACGGAGAGAGAAAATCTTTAAGTGTAGAGCATACTTTCAACGAAGATATTCCAACAATAGAGGGAGTTAAGCAGCGACTAGATGAGGTCTATAGTGAGTTTGAGCAAAGAATTCAAAAGTATGATCTTGAGAGTTATAAAACCATTTTTATAAAAATGAAGTATACCGATTTTAAGCAATCAACGATGGAGAGGCCTTTCGAGGAGTTAGATAAACAACAGTTTTTTGAGTTAGTAGAGAAGCTGTGGCACAAGAGAGCGGCCCCTATTAGACTCCTGGGAGTTGGTATTAAATTTAAAACCAGTGAGCAGTCTAAAGAGCAATTGAGCTTTCTATCTAACTAGCTAAAAATACGTATAAAACTTCTGATAAATACCTGTAAATTTTAGCTTATTTAGTAGTTGATGACGCATTGCTTTTGTTTGTGGTGTATAAAGACTCCTATGCATATTTGTCGTCTTCTATTTTTATCTTTTTTGGTCTGGACTAGCTCATATGCCCAGACTGATGAAATTGTTAATGATAATTATGAAAAGATTTTTAAAGTGACCCGAGGGGCATCGACGAGACATGATACGGTCTCATTTTTTTCCAAAGTTTTTAGAGAAGAGTTAGAAGAAATTTATAAGAAATACGAAAATACCCCCATGCCACTTCCGAAAGAGGCCCGAAGAACTCTTTCAACCACTCAAATGATGAAGCTTTTCCAAAATGATCCGAATTTGATGAAAGGTATTGAAAGCTATATGGAAGCAATTCCATTAGAAAAAATAGATGATATGGAAACAGCTTTAATGCCTCTCGAGTGGGAAGAGAAAATTAGAAAACAGATAAATAAAAGTAATATTAAAGATGATCTTTTAAAGTATGCTAATCCTTTTGAGCCACTAGAGATGATTAGTAAAGATGGAAGGCCTGGTTATACGCGTATTGATTTTTTTGCTAATATTTCTCGCATTGAAGATGGAAAAGAAATTCCCCCTGATGATTTATTAAAAGTCGTAGAGCAATTTTTTAGCGATATCAAATATGAGAGTATATTAAATGTTTATGACCAAGACTTAGCGGAACTAGCTAAGCATTTTGCAAAACTATGTGAAGAAGGAAAGCTTGAGTATATTGGGATTGATGCCGGAGTTGTGTCCCATGCCAAAGAGATCAAGCGGTTAGATGCTCTTGAGTATTACCGTATTCTGGGTAGGTCAAAATGCAAGCTTATGAAGGTTAATGAAGTTAATTTAAATCATCAAAAAATGGCTTCTGTTGATTGGAGAGATCCCAAGCGTGCCAAAACACTTCTTTCCATGGGAAACTTTACTCGTTCAGGTATTTCAGCGACAGGAGACTTACCTGGCCATTTAATTGGGAAATATGAAAGTCCTTATGCAAAACCAAATGTTAATCAAATGTCGATTGTCTATGGGCAGTACCCAGCACTAGTCGCTCAACACAATTTAAAACTAGGCCTGCAAGAAAAATACAACCTTCGAGGAAGCCAATTTCCATTGTCTGGTGCTTATAAAATGTATGGCCCACTAAATACAATCACAGGAGAAACTCCTGAACTTTATATGCTATTTACTCCCAAAGGTGGGATGAATGATATTATGACAAACTTCTATGGCCGTGCCATTCGTGAAAATATAAATGATATGATTGGGCGTTTTAAAGCTGGTAAAAAAGTGAATACTAGTGGGTTTGGTAAGTCCGATGAGTTTCGAATGGGACTTCCGACTTTCGCTTATTCATCTAAAGTCCACGTTGAAGAAGTCAGACAAGCTGTTCTCAAAGTTTATAAAGAAACGGGAAAAGTACTTCACCTTTATGGGATAGGAGATAGGCCTTTTGCTATGCGAGAATGGAGTGGATACGGAGCTTTGAGTGGAATGTTTAGAGCAACGGTTCCGATTACAAAAGATGGAGTCGAGCACGATATCACTTTGTATATTGAAGATCACGAAGACCCACTAAGAATTGCTCTGGGTAAAGACTTTGAAGAGTTTCAAAGCTATTTAAAGGTCACAACGAGAAAGCAAGGCTTTGGAATGTTTCATGAGACGGCTGTTATTGATGGAGAAGAGATTAAATTAGAATTTACGAGAAAACTTCACATGAAAGGAATGGTGATTGATGACTTTGTTATTCATGGAACATCGCTGAACCCAAGTGATGGGGGGGTAAGTAGCCGTGAGCAAATTATAGCAAGTGCCAAAGATATGGACTTAGTTAAAAAAATGTGGGCCGTTGTTATGTCCCTGTGGAACAACTCTGATACAGCTTTTTATGAAGAGTCAGTGAGAAGGAATAAGTTTGAAGTAAAATCTATGAAAGAAAAACTAAAGCTCACAGATGAAGAAATAAGAAAAGTTTGGAAAAGAGTTCATGAGCATTATAAAATTGAGAATGGCACAGATTGTAATTCTAATTTTGAGGATGCCTCGTTATCTATCACCGCCCGAATCGAAAAACTTGGACGATTGAAGTTCTAGCCCCCTCTTTAATACAGTCTAGAATGAAAAAAAATTGCTTAATTAAGCAATAACTTCTAGTGTGGGGTGAGAGGGAATAATTTGCTAAAAAAAGAAAAACAATTAATTGGTTGGAGAGAGTGGGTATCCCTACCTGAACTGGCCGTGAAAGAAATAAAAGTCAAAGTGGATACTGGGGCCAGAAGTTCTTCATTACATGCATTTGACCTTGAAATTTATAAAAGAGGAGAAAATGATTATGTTAAATTTACAGTTCACCCCATTCAGAGAAATGGAAAAAAAGAAGTCACTTGCAAAGCAAAAGTTTTAGAATACAGAAGGGTTAAAAGCTCAAATGGACATACAGAATTAAGACCCGTGATAAAAACGATGATTTCTTTTTTTACCCAACAGTGGGAAATTGAAATCACATTAACTAATAGAGATGAAATGGGATTTAGGATGCTCTTAGGT
>CAYGUN010000236.1:0-4599 GCA_964353025.1 uncultured Bacteriovoracaceae bacterium | reverse complement strand
ATTAAAACATTGGGAGAAGAGGCAAGAGCAGCTTTTGGAAATGGAACTCTTTTTATTGAAAAATATATTACCAATCCAAGACATATTGAAGTCCAAATTTTAGCTGATAAGCATGGAAATGTTATTCATCTAGGTGAGCGAGATTGTACTATCCAAAGACGTTTTCAAAAAATTGTAGAAGAGTCACCATCGACAGTTTTGAGTGATGAAAAAAGAGAAGAAATTTGTAATGCAGCAGTTTCATTAGCAAAAAATGTGAAGTATGACTCAGCTGGTACAGTAGAATTTCTCTATGATCAAGATGAAGGGAAATTTTATTTCATGGAAATGAATACAAGAATTCAAGTTGAGCATCCTGTAACAGAACAAAGAACAGGAATTGATTTAATTAGAGAGCAGATTCTAGTAGCGCAAGGCCACAAGCTACCAATGAAGCAATCAGATATTAAATATGATGGCCATGTGATGGAGTTTAGAATTAATGCAGAGGATCCTAGCACTGGTAATCCTAGCCCTGGGCTTATTACTCACTACCATAGGCCAGGAGGTCTGGGCATAAGAGTGGACGACTTTATTTACAGTGGTTATAAAGTATTACCTTATTATGACTCAATGCTTTCGAAAGTTATCGTGAAGGCCACAAATAGAGATGAATGCATTAAAAGATCGCTTCGCGCTCTTGATGAAACAGTTATAAGTGGAATTAAGACAAATATCGACTTACACAAGAGAATACTTTCTCACTCTGACTTTAAATCGAATAATTACTCAACTAATTTTCTTGCTCAAAATATCTGATAGAATATTCTCTAAAGGAGTTTTTGTATGGGTCTTGAAGAAGCCGATAAATTTTATCGATTAAAAGAATATCAAAAGGCCATTGATATATATAAGAAACTGCCAATTACAGGTAAAGATGGACTCCGCTTAAAAGAAAAGATTTTTAAATGTGAATTTTACCTAAACAAAGGATTTGAAAGCGCAAACCTGGAAGAACTTTTAAATTTTTATCTCGTAAATGAAAATTTTGAAAAATCAATAAGCCTCCTTGATTTACTCATTCACAAAAAACATTCGCCCGTAATTAACCTGATTGAAAAGGCAAAGCAAAAATTCTTAGAAGGAGGTGCCCCCTATTCATTTGAGAGAATTCTTAATTTAGAGCTCAGCTATTTAATCAAAATTGGTAACTCTCTTAAGATCTTAGAAATAATTGAAAGTAATGATTATATTAATAAAATTGATAACAAGAGACTAGTTGCCTACTTTGAATTACTTCTTTCTAATGGTGATATTGAGAATATTCATAAAATACTAATTCGATATTTAGAATCAAGCATAGGAAATAAAAGAGAAGTGGAGTTAAGCTCTAGGTTGAATTTATATACAGAGTTATACTCACTTGTAAAAGACCAAGACCAGTTGAAGTATTTAGGTAAGTTTCTTGCAGTTTTGAAAATAAAAGAAACAGAGCAAGTAAAATCAAAAACAATAATTAAGGACATGTCAGAGTTATTTGTTTTCTATAGCTCTGATTTTTATATTATTTACGAAATTTTTAAACTAGCCGTCAAACTTGAAGAGGAAGGGATCGTAGAGGATTTAAAAAGTTATCTAGTGAAACTTGATCGCAAAAAATTTAATAAATATAAAAAAGTAGATAAAGAGTTAAATCCATTGAAATATGACGAAAGAAATACAGTTGAGATGCTACCTATTACTGAGAATATGTCGACTAATAAAAAACAATCAGGAGATAAAATAGAGCAATCAGACCCTAAAACGGAAGAAGTTTTTTTGAAATACATTAATGAACTTTTTGATTTTGATAAAGAACAAGAGTTGAATTTGATACAACTTTTAGAGTTTTTTCTTTCAAATCAACTTTACTTTTTAGCAGAGAAGGCTTTTGAAAAAAAGAATAATTCTAATTTCAGCGAGGATGAGCAAATTGAAATAAGGTATTTGTTTTGTCAAAACCTTGTTTTTAATAAAAATTATAATAGGGCATTGGATATTTCATATCAAACGCTAGAGAACTATAATCTTAGCAAAGAGCAAGAAGATTGCTTTTATTATTTAATAGCAGAGTCATACTTTTTTAAGAAACAAAATGATAAAGCAATAAAGTATTATGAAAAAGTTCTGCTAAGTGATATTAACTATAGAATGGCCAAAGAAAGAGTAAATAGCATTGAACAAAATCAATAAAATCCTTCTTCTTTTTATGTTATCAATTTTTGGTATTTTATTCTCATCATGGAGAGTCATTCATTCAGAGTATCTAGCAAAAATCTTATCTCAGCATGCCTCAAAATATATAAAGAAATATATAAGTTCAAAAGTTGAGTTTGAAAAAATAAGTTTAGAGCTTTTTCCTCCAGGCGCTTCTTTATATGGATTAAGTTTTATTGATAAAAGTGAAAAGTTTGATATATTTTTCAAGGCAAATAAAACAACAATTTATTTTAATATGTTTGATGCTTTCAATAATGAGCTGTCGATCAAAGAATTGGCCATAGATGATTCGTTTATTAAAGGAGTTATTCCAAAAAGGGGAGGAGCTGATCCTTCCTCAGAAAAGCTTACGTTTGAATTTTTAAATAATGTATTAAACTCTCTTCCTGTTACTATTCAATCTTTAAACATTAAAGAGCAATATATAAATACGGATTATTTTAATGGAAAAATAAATAGGCTGAAGGTGGGGTTAAATCCAAAGGCCTGGGATGCATGGCTTGATATTGAACAGTTTAAATTTAAAAAAGGTTTAGATTTAAACGGAGTTGATAGTTTAGATCAAGCTAAAGGTTATATTGTCTTAAATAATTATGGATTATCATTCAGAGAGTTTGAGGCAAAGAAAAATTTTGCAGAGCTAAGTTTGATTGGGAAATTTGAAAACATTCTAAACTTAAAAGAGGCAGAGGTAGAATTAAATATTGGATTAAGAGGGTATGCACCAAATTTGCAAGATTTTATTCCACAAGATATAGGATTCTATTTTTATAAAGGTAATATTACAGCTCAGTCTTATCTGAAAGGGAAAATTAATAATCCTAAAATCGAATCAAAAATAAGTTTCAATAATTTAACAACTAATTATATTGATGCAGATGAACTTATGCTAGAGCTTGTTTATAAAGATAGGATGCTTATATTAGAAAATTTTGATCTTCTTTTTCAAAACCAAAAAGTTGAAAGTAGGCGATCAGTTGTTCTTTATGATTTTCTCTCAAATGCCCTGTTGCAAGAGGAATTATTGTTAAAGGTTGATAATGCGGATTTTTATAATATTTTAAAAATTTTAAACAATAAAATTTATCCTCTAAAAGGAAATATTTCAGGTAATGCAAGTATCTCAGTGGTTGGGAATAAAAAAATTGTTGTAAAAACAATGGAAAATACATTTATAGAAAATTTTGAAGTATCTACGAGTAAAGTTAAAGGTGAAAATGTCATACTTCAAAATAAGAAAATATTAGTACCAAACTCTTCTTTTATTATTGATGGTAGAGTAGTTCATATTGATGCCAATATCGAAACAGAAAAGCAAATAAACCTGCATGCCAAAGGCCATATTGGAAATGGAGAAGTTTCCATAAGATCAAATGAATCAAATATATCTTTGGCTGAAATTGTCAAAATCAAAGGAGTTGAAATAACGGGAGCAGGGAAATCAATTCTCAATATTTATGGTAAGTATGAAAATGTACGTATCGATATGAAGGGTTTGCTAAATAATGCATCGATATTAGGTTACGGCCTTGGAAATGCCTCTCTTGATGCAATAATATCTCTTGGAGATAGGAAGATTTATATAAATTCTTTATCTGGAAAGTTAAGTGACACTCTTTATTTCATAAATGGAAATTACTCATTCACTAAAAATCAAATCGATCTTCAAATAAGTATACCACAATCAAATTTTGATAATTTAAAAATTCTCTATGCTCCATTAGTAGAATCCTTACCATGGGTGCCAGAAGAGCTCACGGGTGTAATCAGTTTAGGCCATAATATTACCGGTGTAATAGGAAAAGAAACATTGAAAGTTAGCGGAAGGTTTATTTCCGAAAATGTAAATTTTTACTCTGAATCCTTTAAAGACATTAGAACTAGTTTTAATTTCGAGAAAGGGATTTTAAACTTAGATAAAATTACTTTTTCAAAGGACTTATCTAGCACCAAGGGACGTTTTTCTTATAATACTTTAAATTCAAAATATGATTATGAATTTGACTTGGGAACTGCGTATTTAAAAGAGTTTTTTTATGCTAAGAAATTTCTCCCGGCCTTAGAAGGAAAAATCCAAGGAAGCATAAAAGGGGGGAGAAATGCGTCTGACTTTTTTAAGGGTAATCTAGAGCTTTCTCATACAATTGTTGTGGATAAAAATTTAGCAAATTCTTTTGTTGCAATTGACTACAAAAATAACAAGTTGACCTTTAATGGAAACTATTTGGGTAATAATATTAAGGCCCAGGGGGAATTTGATTTTACTGAAGATAAAAATTCAATTTCTAAAGAATCAAATATTGTAATTACGACTGATATTGTAGATTTAAACACTGTTTTAACATCGTTATGGGGAGAACA
>CAYGUN010000235.1:0-4619 GCA_964353025.1 uncultured Bacteriovoracaceae bacterium | reverse complement strand
CATCTATATGCTGCTCCATAATTCTTTTATATATCTTAAAAATTAAATTTCGTTGATGACTCAACTCTAGTATCTGCATAATTTTTTTATTCTAACCTGGAAGATTATTATAGAAAACCTTATAAAAAGCCTTCATTTTCTGTAAAAATTACAATTTACACCATGTATATCCTTCTAATTTAGGCCTTAAATTCCATACAAAATCTCATTTAATGATAAATTACCGTGTATATCCAAATAAAAAGGTACTATTTGAAATCAGTTTTTACTATTCTGGCATTGATATTTTCAATTCAGGCTCAAGCTGGCTTAGGTCGTCTTTGCAATCGCCTTTTTGGCCATTACCCCAATCAAGTAACGACAGAAAGCCCTATTTTTTCGAAACTTGCCTCCAAGAAGTACAACCAAAAGAAATGGCTTCAATCCTTCTCTCAACTCAATTTTAAAGAAAAAAAGCAAGTCATTCTTGAACTTTACCAATTATATGAAGAGGATGAGCTTTTCAAATATAATTTAATCAAGCAGCTCAATTATTCTGTCTTACAAAAAAGCTTACCCTTCTCAAAGGCACGTGCACTTGCTGAAGAAATTAATAAAATTTCAGAAAAAAAGGTCTTCTCATTTTCCAATGTAGAACAAATTATAGAAGAGGTTCCCAATCGTAGCTATGGTGAAATAAAAAAGATCAAAGCAGTTGCTTCCCATCTAACCTCAAACTCTAATATCAACTTGGAGTTACAAGATTTGCTCTTATTAAAATATCCAGGAGATGATGTTCTTCATGAACTACTTACAAGTAACCTAACTTCCGTTATTACGAATCTCGACTCTCTCTCTGTTTTCAATGAATTCCTAGACTATTTACTTACGTTAAAGCCCATAAATAGAGTTTTTGTTACTAATGATATCGCCTCCATATTTCAGCAGAATAAAATTTTCACCCCAGATATTATTAGCAGTATAACAACACTAACAATGAAGCGAAAACTTAATCTCGGTGATCATACTTATGGCTTTTTCAAGAAGCAACATCAATTAAATACGATCTTTCAAAAAGAAAAGACGACTCTGAGTAAAATAGCATTAAAAAAAGCAGCGAAAACTAAAAATTATGAGCATTATATGAAAGTTGATAAACCAGCTATTTTAAATTCAGCATATGCCCATAGAGAAACTGTAAGACAACTTCAGAATAGATGCACTATGAATATGAAAGGATTATCTAAAAAAACAGCAACCTCCGGACAACATAGAAAAAATGCTAAAAGATATAAATGGTTTCAAATTATCATGGGCAGCGCCATTACAGGCTCACTGTTTTCATGGGCCAATCGCAATTCCAATTGGGATATAGATGAAAATCAACAAATCTATGAAAGAATGACAACGGAGATGTACTGGGTCGTCATTGGACGGCTCGCAAACTCTTACCTTGTATCCAATAATAAAATTGGTTGGATTGGGAAATATGGCATGTATTATTTGGCCAACTTCATTAATGATTTTGTCTATAGCGCGGAGATAACCCTTAGGTATTCAAACCCATATGAACTTATCAATCAAAAATACGATGAGATGCTGGATAACCCTCAATACAGAGAGGAACTTATTTCTCTGACAGAGTATGCTCAAAAAGAAGGTTGGGCGGAGAAAATTGTATTCAGTGTAACTGATTTTTTTGCTTCGGTCGATGTAGTAGATGGCCAATCACTACTAGACGTTGTGAAAAGCGAAGAAGACTTGAAAAAGCCTGAAGTTGAAATTGCCCTCCAACGCTTAATTGCTAAAAAGATTTATCAAGACAAACGAGCTGAGAAGAAGAGAAATCTGGATATTGTTTTCTTTCAAAATATTTCAGTTGAAGCTAACAATTCAGGCTTTACCTATACTGACTTACTTGCATTTAATAGAACTTACTCCATTTTTGCTAGTCTAAAATCAGTTCTCGTTGGTATGTATATAATGAATATGCTTTGTAAAAACTCGTTAAATCCTAATTTATCCTATATCAAAGCCGGTCTTCTTTTTATTGCAGATACAACCATTTCAAACTATCTCTATTTTCCCTTACGCAATGCTCTTGTGCCATCGTCGACAGATTAGCTTCTATCTTTTAATATTGCCATAATTGATTTTTTTTCTAATTCATTAATAACTTCTTTATTTTCTTGAAAGAACTGTTCATACAAATTACTTGCTCCCTTACTCAAGCTAAACATATGTTTTTTATATCGCTTACAGGCAATACATATCGACATATGAAAATGAAGTTTTGCCTTTTGCAAAAAGGTTAATTTTACTTTATCTCCACTTGAAATTTGCCTCGCCACATGCTTACAATTAATCATCTATCCCTCGCCAAGCTAATACAATCACGCAGCTTATTCTTTGCCCTAAAAAGCAAAACTCCTATATTAGAAATAGACTGTTTTAGAATTTCTGAAATCTCACTATTGGAAATTCCTTCAACCTCTTTCATATTAAAGACAATCTGCTGGGTTTCTGGCAAAGATTCAATGCACTCTTGAATAATTGTTGCAACCTCTGCTTTTAAAGAAAAACTCTCTGGACCTTCAGGCCTTTGAATCCAATGCCCTGTATTATCAAACTTATTGCTCCAAATATCATCATAAACTTCCGCAATGGGTTCGAATGAATCCCATTCATGTTTTTGCTGATAGCGATTATACTCCCTACATTTGTTTATTAAAATTCCAGTTAGATAAGTTCTGAGCTTACTACGACCTTCATATTTTTGAACACTCTCCATAAAGGATACCCAAGTATTCTGAATAACATCAAACTCATGAACTCCCTGTATCCCCCATTTTCTTACCATAAATAAGAGATATCCGGAGTGCTCTTTAACCAAAGACTCTATCACCTCGGGATCTTTCCCCTGCAGCTTTTCTCTTAATTCTTGAGTAATATACGTATTTTTCATCTTCATTCCCCGCTAAGCTTTTAATATTATTTAATAAAACTAGCGGCTAGGCCATTACTAATAAGTGACTAAGAAATGGCTTTCATTACAAAAAAAATATGGCCTTTAGTAATAGAAAAGGCTTAAAATTTTCTAATACTTATCATTTCTGTAATAAGTATCCATATCTTGACACAAATTTAGCAAGTCTCAAAAGTGAGATTATAAACGGAGGAAAAATGAAGAATAAAAATCTTAAGCTCTTAGTAGCAACATCAATTGTTTCAGGTGTAATAGCGGCCAATACTGCTCTTGCATCAACTGATGCGACACCAGAGAATTGGAAAAAAGGAGCTGATAGCTCTATCGTTGACAATGAAGGTGATGGCTGTGGAAGCGGCAGTTGCGGGAGTGCAAGCTGTGGAGAAAAGGAAGAAGCTCCAACAGAAGAGTCAGGTGAGAGTTCTTCAATTGGTGATGAGTAATAAAGCTAAAGGCCTCATTTGAGGCCTTTTTTCTTTTATGAATAATTATATTGGCGTAGGCATTGGCCTTAGAAGAAAACATTTCAGAAAAGCTATTGAGAACCCATCCCAAGTAGATTGGTACGAAATTCTCGTTGAAAATTATATGAATTTTGGCGGACGACCAATTCAAGTTCTCCAAGAACTGCTTAATTTAGATAAACCTCTCATCCCTCATGGTGTTTGCCTTTCACTGGGAGATATTAATCCCATTGATAATACTTATATAGATAAGCTTGAAAAATTAGTAAAACTGACTAATCCTTTATGGTTTTCAGATCATCTATGCTTTAGTTCAAATCAGAAAATTCATTATCATGACTTACTACCAGTGCTAAGGACACAGGAATCACTGGATATTATTTGCGATAAAATAAATTTTCTACAAGATAAATTCTCTATTCCCTTTGCTTTAGAGAATATTAGCTACTATGTCGAAACCACCTATAATAAAATATCAGAAATTGATTTTATTAATGCGATTGTTGAAAAAACAAATTGTCGATTATTACTTGATGTAAACAATGTCTATGTAAACTCTAAAAACTTTAACTTCAATGCTATTAAATACATAGAAAGCTTACCTATACAAAATATTATCCAAATTCATTTGGCTGGGCACTCTAATGATGGCCCTTTAATTATTGATACTCACGGAGATTATGTCGCCAATGATGTCTGGAATCTGTTTGAACAAACACTGCAAGTTTGTAACAGACCTATTTCAACCTTAATTGAATGGGATAGTAATATTCCCTCTTTTGAAGTTCTTGTTGCTGAAGCTGACAAAGCCCGAAAAATAATCAAGAACTTTTTTTTCAATGAGGCCAATCTTGAAGCTTAAAGATTATCAAACCATTTGGTCAGAAGCCCTTGAAGGGAAAAAGAAAATTGCAGAATGTACAGATCTGCTTGGCATAAATAATAAAAACTTGGGCATTTACTTTAACTTTATCCAGAGTCATCGAATTTTTGCATTAGAGAAAATCTATCAATTGACGGCCAAAGCCTATCAAATTGATTGGAAGGAAATAGCTCCAAAATACTACAGTCAATATCCAACTACTAGTTGGGAGTTAAATGGATTTTCAGCTAATTTTGAAAATTTTTTGATACATTCAAAAGCCCCATTACATATTCAAGAGCTAGCAAAGTTTGAGTGGCAACAATTC
>CAYGUN010000234.1:0-4621 GCA_964353025.1 uncultured Bacteriovoracaceae bacterium | reverse complement strand
ACAATATATTTCATTAGTTTACTCCAAACTTGAGAGCTTGAATTCCTGGAAGCTCTCCCTTTTCAATATATTCTAAAGAGGCACCACCACCAGTTGAAACATGTCCAAATTGATCGGCAACACCTGATTTTTTAACAGCACTGACTGAATCTCCTCCACCAACAAGACTGTAAGCCCCGCTATTGGCAATGACTTTTGCTAAAGACATGGTACCTTCTGCAAATTGTGCTTTTTCAAAAAGTCCCATAGGTCCATTCCAGAGAATTGTTTTCGCTTCTTTGATTATATTGGCATAGTTCTCAATTGTTTTCTTTCCAATATCAAGTCCCATTTGGCTATCTGGAATATCAATTGAGTTAGATTGAGTGGCCTTTCCTTCTAATGAATCACTAATAATATGATCCACTGGTAGCTTAATTTTATTTGCCTTATCTTGCTTGAGTAGACTTTTGGCCAATTCAACATCTTCATTCGAGCAAAGTGATTTTCCTACATTATGTCCTTGGGCCTTAAGAAAAGGATAGGCCATAGCTCCACCTATAAGAAGATGACTCACCGATGTCACAAGTTTTTCAATAGTGGTGATTTTATCACTGACTTTTGCCCCACCGATAATGGCCACAAAAGGTTTTTGAGGTTTATTTAAAATTTGATTAAGGGCTTCAACTTCTTGCTTAATTAGAAAGCCAGCGTAAGCCGTATTCTTAAAAAAGTGGTGAACGGCATAAACTGAAGCATGCTTTCTATGAGCCGCTCCAAAAGCATCGTTCACATAGATATCGGCGTATTCAGAGAGTTTTCCAGCAAAATCCATATCGTTTGCTTCTTCGCCGGCGTGGTAGCGAAGATTTTCAAGTAGAACGATCTTTGCTTTTTTAAGACCGAGATAAGGCTTGATTCCTGCGTCTACTGCAGCTTCTGCTAAAATAACATCTTTACCTAGCTTCTCAGCTAAGTAACAGGCAACCGGTTCCAGGGAGAATTTAGGATCCACTTGTCCCTTTGGTCTTCCGAGATGGCTCATAAGAATAAGTTGTTCACAGCCATGTTCAAGAATATATTTAATCGTTGGTAGTGCGAGATCAATTCTACTGGTATCAGTGATTGTCTGCTTGCCATCTTTACTCAAAGGAACATTAAAATCAAAGCGAGCAAGAACTCTCTTTTTTTCTAAGTCTGCAGAGTCAATATATTTAATGGCCACTAAAGTTTCCCCGCAACAAAGTTTGTGAGGTCAACCATGCGATTAGAATATCCTGCTTCATTGTCATACCAAGTAACTATTTTAACTGTATTTCCGATAACATTAGTCATTTCCATATCAAAAATGGAAGATTCGCGTCTGCCCATAAAATCTTGGCTTACAAGTGGTTCGTCAGTATAGGCCAAAATCCCTTTCATTGGCCCATCGGCCGCTTTTTTAATAGCAGCATTAACAGACTCTACAGTCGCATTCTTTTTTACAACCACAGTAAGATCAACTAAGGAAACATTAGGAGTTGGCACACGAATCGCGAAACCATCTAACTTACCTTTAAGCTCTGGAAAAACAATCCCAACGGCCTTGGCTGCACCTGTTGTAGTAGGAATCATTGAAAGACTAGCAGCACGAGCACGTCTTAAATCACTATGTGAGTTATCAAGTAGATTTTGGTCAGAGGTATAAGAGTGAATCGTTGTCATAAAACCATTTTCGATTCCAAAAGTTTCATGCAGAACTTTGGCCACGGGAGCTAAGCAGTTCGTCGTGCAACTTGCATTTGAAAAAATATGGTGATTCGCAGGTTCATAGGTACTATCATTAATACCAATGACGAAAGTTCCATCTAGGTCTTTGCCGGGAGCACACATAATAACTTTTTTAACATTTCCTCGGAGGTGTTTTCCAAGCATGGCCTTATCTTTGAATATTCCTGTAGCATCAATCACGATATCAATATTTGATTCTTCCCAAGGAATAGCTCCGGGATCTTTTTCTCCATAGAATTTAACCAGATTACCATTCATATTGAGGTTATTCCCCTCAAGGGAGATGGGGTATTTAGCGGGTCCGTGCACTGAGTCGTACTTAAGTAGGTGGACGTAAGGGTCTGGATTTCCAGGATTATTTATGGCCTTAATTTCATAATTAAAATCCATTCCTTCACTTTTGCGTTGAAAAAACTCACGCAGTATAGTTCTACCAATTCTTCCAACTCCATTAACTGCCACATTAAATTTTTTCATGGTTCTCCTCAGATCAAAATTTTACTTAAATTTCGCCCCATAACATGCCATATTGTGTAGCAATTGAATAGTTTTTTCCCTATCTGGAGACGGTATGTCACAAAAGAGATTTATTAAAGATTTAAATGTAAAAGATCAGGTAGAAACAACCTTTTTGGTAAAATATTTGACTTTAAATAGCGCTAAGGATGGGAAGAAATATTTAAATGTTATTTTGACTGATAGCACTGGGGATTTAGAGTCTCGAGTTTGGACAGAAGCCGAAAATATTTATGATGAAATTGCAAAAGGTGATTTTGTAGCGGCCAAAGGTCGAGTTAATCTTTTTCAAGGTCGAAAGCAGTTTGTTATCTCTCATGTTGAAAAAGTCGATGAGCAGAGTGTGAAAAGAGATGATTACCTCGTAAAGTCAGATAAAGATCCTGAGGCCATGTTTTCACAATTACAGGCAATCATCTCAGATCTGGATGATGTTTATATAAAGGAACTTTTAAACTTAGTTCTTGCTGATTCTGAAATCCAAAGACGTATTAAGTTATGGCAAGCAGGTAAGACAATTCACCATGCGTATCAATCAGGATTACTTGAGCATATATTATCATGTGCCAACTTGGCAGTGACTCTTTCGGCACATTATAGAGTGAATAAAAACTATGTAGTTGCAGGGGCCATTTTACACGATATTTGTAAAATTTATGAACTCTCTGATGGGCTTAATGTTGATTACACAGAAGAGGGTAAACTGGTTGGCCACCTAGTTAAGGCATTAGAAGTAGTGGATCGCTTTAGTTATAAGATCAAGGGATTTCCCTACGATTTAAAACTTCACTTGAAGCATGTTTTATTATCTCACCATGGTGAATATGAATATGGCTCACCTAAAATCCCTCAAACTTCAGAAGCTTACCTCGTTCACTTGATCGATTTGATGGATTCTAAAATGCACACCTTTGAAGCTGTGAAAAAAACAGATTCAGCACCAGGACATTGGTCAAACTTTGTTAAGCACTTAGATAGAATTGTTTTTAAAGATAAACTTCCTTTTTATCCCACTCATGTTGATGAGTCCGCTATTGCTAAAAAAGAAAAGAAGCCTGTGAAAAATGGCCCTGAAAAAGATCTTAAACAAAATTTAGGGAAAATTTTCGGTGGTATTAAAATTTCAGATGACAAATAACTCACCGCATGTTTCAAGAGACTAATTTCGCGCTATAACGCGGTCTAATTATATTCTGGAGGGTTATATAATGAAATTCTTATTACTATTTTTAGTAGGACTATCTTCACATGTTTTTGCTGCTAAAATTGAAAAAATCAAAGTTCTAACTTCTGATAAGTTAATAGGTCATTTCGCGGGAGAAATTAAACTTCACGGAAATATTTTGGGCCTTCCTTCAAGAAGCTTAACTTTACCCAAGCTTGAAAAGAGCACGACTTTTATCCAAGAAATTAAAGACCTAGATGTTAATTCTGTTAAATTAGATTTAGATTTTTACTCGGCCAAGTCATATGGAAGTATCCAATTGAAAGAGACCAAGATTGAGCTTGAAAAAATCAAAATCAATCTAGGTAATTCAAATGGGTCGTACCCTGCAAAGTTAACAAGAGTCAGAGAAAGCAGACCGAAGCTTAAGAAACCAATTGCAGAAGCTAATTGTTCTAATAAAGTTCAAGCGACGAAATCGGGTTCAACCCTTGTTATCGATTTGCGAGCACTTCCCTCACTTGCTAGCTGTATCTCTATGGCCGTCTATAGCCCTGATGAAACAAAGAATTTAGAGGGTCATTTAAATCCGGCCAGAAATAAAAATGGAAAAAACAAAAATAAATATACCATTCAAGACGATATTAATATTGGTGATGAATACGCAAGAGAGCTAGACCAAGAATATATCGGTAAGGGCCAACTTTATACTCCTGAAAATAATGCTATGGCCGCGTACCTCCAAGAGAAGATGGAGCGAATCGCTGAAGTGGCAGGACCCATTGAAGGTGTTGTGGTTAAGCCAAGAGTTAGAGTCATTAATGCGAATATTTTAAATGCCTTTGCTCTACCTGGTGGCCATGTTTATGTTTTTAGAGGCTTACTTGACGCCGCTGAAAGTGAAGCTGCTGTGATGGGAGTTTTGGGACATGAATGGGCGCACGTCACTCACAGGCATGGAACGAAGGGTGTAACTCGCGCGTACAGAACAATTATCCCCATGTATGTTGGTTATATCGCTTTTGCTATTGTCTCCAATGCTTCAAGGGACTGGAGAGTTAGAATTGGCGGACAATTACTTTCGCTCGCTTCCATTTTTGTGGGATATGGAACTTTAATGGGCCAAGGCCGTGAAGCAGAAAGAGAAGCAGACCTTGCTGGTGCAAAATATGCTTACCACGCAGGTTATAA
>CAYGUN010000233.1:0-4630 GCA_964353025.1 uncultured Bacteriovoracaceae bacterium | reverse complement strand
TCCTAATCTTTCTCTTAAGAAATTGTGATAATCTTCTCCTTCAAATCCATGAACATAAGAGGCAATTTTGACTTTTGAATCAATGACCTCTAAATTCTTTTTCGTTTGATAGTATGGGAAGATAAAAACTAAGGCCGATTGAAACTCGTTAAAATAATTTTTAATATCTTCACGAATTGCGGCCCGTTCTCCTGTTAGGTAGGACAAAACTCCAACGTCCCCACTTTCAACCCAATTTTGAAACTGGCCATAGCTTTGAGCGAGTGATTGTTCAGTATAACCCCAATCAACAATCCCTTGTGAATGTAGAAAATTTTTATCCAAAAATGAATAGGAACTCATTAGTCAATTTCTTCGACACGAACAAGATTTGTCGCACCTTCGCTAAAAAAAGAACCTCTACCGTGAGTAACAACAACACGGTCACCTTTAGACACAAGCCCTCGGGCCTTTAAGTGTTCAAGCATTTTAGCTTCCATAGAAGTTACTTCCCCTTCTTCTGCTAAAAAGAAAGGAGCAATTCCCCAATATAAGCACATTCTTCTCAATGCTTGGACAGACTTTGTGACACCTAAAACTTTAGTCGAAGGCCTGAAACGAGTCATTTTAAAGCACGATCGACCTGATTCCGTAATAGAGAGAATCCACTTGGCTTGGGTTTTTTCAGCGACAAGGGATGCTGCTACTTGCATAGTCTGAGTCACACCGATTAACTCTTGATGGCGTAAAAGAGGTCTCTCTTTTGGTTTTTTTTCAGCTTCCTGAACAATCTGGGCCATCATTCTTACAGCTTGAACAGGATAATCTCCAGAGGCAGTCTCACCACTTAGCATAACAGCATCTGTTCCATCCCAAATAGCATTGGCCACATCTGAAGCCTCTGCTCGAGTTGGTCTCGAATGCTCAATCATACTCTCCAACATTTGAGTTGCAGTTATAACTGGGCGCCCAACGAGATTGCATCTGCTAATTAAATCTTTTTGAACTGCTGGTACTAAATGATTACCAAGTTCAACTCCCATATCACCACGGGCGATCATTATCATATTGGCATTATGAATAATCTCATCAATATTGGTAATGGCCTCTGGTTTCTCAATTTTTGCTATCACAGGGATGTCATGGCCTTTTGCCTTAATGAGGTTTTGCACTTTGATAACATCATCAGCAGTTCGAACAAAGCTTATAGCAATATAATCAATATCTTGTTCAAGACCAAATAATAAATCTTCTTCATCTTTTGCCGTTAGGCTTGGGGCGGAGACATTGCAATCAGGAAGATTAATTCCTTTATTGGACTTGAGCGTGCCACCTTCGATAACCTTAATTTTTAAAATATCGTCTTCTTTAGCAATCGCCACAGCTTCAAGGTTTCCATCATCAAATAAAATGGTCGCTCCAACGTGGGCATCACTCACTAGGTTTTCATAAATTGTGGGTATAGAGCAATCTTTGTATTGTTTAAACTTAGACAAAGCTTCTTTTGTTCCTATAACCCATTCTTCATCTTTTTTAAGCTCAAGCGGTTTTTCAAGCTTGTCCACTCTAATTTTAGGGCCTTGTAGATCGAGTAATATGGCCACTTCTCTATCAATTGATTTTGAAGCCTCTCTAATATTATTAATAAGTTGTTTGTGAGAATCGTGGGTGCCATGGCTCATATTCACACGAGCACAATTCATGCCAGCTTTAATGAGTTCAGATATCGCTTCTACTGTGTTTGAAGAAGGACCCAAGGTGGCTATAATCTTGGCCCTGCGGGGATTCATAGTATTTCCTAATTATATAAAATTTAAAATTAAGCTAATTTACCAGAATTTTGACGCTCATTAAAGTCATTTAGGCCATTGAGCTGATCTTTATAGCTGCGCTGCATGTCGTCCATTTGACTTCTAAATTGCGTGGCGAGCATATTCTTCTCTGTTTCAAATTGATTCTTCAATCTCTCCAGCTCTCTGTTATGCTCCGTCATCATCTTTTCTTTTTCTTGAAGATTTGTATGATTGATCTTCCCTATAGTTGCCTGGAACTCTCGAGTCATTTCTTTCATTTGTCTATCACTCTTATAGGCCATGTCCTGCATTTTCTTTTCATTTTGTTCTCGAATAGCAAACATTTGAACTCTAAAGTCATCCTGCATATTCTTTTTCTCTTCATCAAACGTTTTTCTATTCGCACTTATTCTATCGTCCAAAACTTCATTATTAAACTGCAGCTCTAACTTACCTTTGGTTAAGAGATCATCAACCTTATCCTGCATTTCTCTTTTCAACACATTATTTTCTCTTTCAAGGGAGGCTATTTTCTTATTGAGTTCACTTCTCATTGTTAGAAGTTTAGTTCTATAATTCGATCTCATCGAATATAATTCATCTGCATGTTGCTCCCGTGCCACTTTAATAAAAGAAGACTTATCTTTTATGGTGTCTTCTCTCATTTCTTTCACCATCGTATGTTTTTTCTTATTTAAATCTTCGACTGTTGCCGAAAAATTCTCTTTAAGATTCTTAACTCTTTGTTCTGAATTTGCGTTTTGATCTCCAAGCTTTTGTGAAAACCTGGCCTTAGCTTCTGATTCAATATATTCATGATCATCTTTTAATTTATTCTCACTTTTTCTCATTTTTTCAAGTTCTTCTGTTCTCATCTTGAAAAAATCTCTTTCTTGCTCTTTATATCGATTGGCGAAAATTTCACTTTTCTTTTGATTAGCTTTTTGATTCTCAGCTCTATTGTCTTCCATTTTATCAAAAATACCAGTTATAGTGTCTTGCATCTTTTCTTGATGCTTACCTAATTTTTGCTCATAATCATTCTTATCTTTCACTCCCATTTGAGTGAGTGCGAATTTATCATCACCAGTCTGGATTTCAAGTCTTCTCTCAACCTTTGCTTTGTAATCATCAAGGTCTTCATTATAATTTTTCTTAACGCCTTCTATGACTTCTGAAGTATTTTTTTGATTTTGCTTTATTTCTCTTACTTGTTGCTTTGTTCTTACTTTATTCAAATCGGAGAAATTTTCAAAAGCATCACCAACTTTTTTATTAGTTGTCGTTCTTAACTTCTCAAAGTTCTTCTCTTGATTTGCTCTTTGCACTGATAGTTCTTTTTCTTGAATATCACGCATTCGATCAATATCTTTTCTCATCTCATCTTTCATGAAATTCGTTTTCTCAGTCTGATCTTTTCTCATCTCGTGTACATGTTGATTCTGCTCTCTCACCAACTCACGCTTTTCTTTACGCGCTTGCCTTTTCACTTCATCACTACTTAACTTTGTTTCATCTAAAAATTTCTCCACCTGGGCTTGATGGTTTTCTTTTATTTTCCCAACCTTTTCATTTGAAATGTCACGAGTTCTTTGTTGAATATCACCGTGAAGCTCATCGCGCATATTTACATTTTTATTGTAGTCTTCACCCAGCTCTGCAATTCGAGTGTTATACTTTAATTGATTATTTTGTATTTCTAGGAAAAAATCTTCTTTTTGACTATCTAAATTTTCTCGATAGGCTTTTGACTTGCTCTTAAGAGATTCAACGGTGTTATCTCTAATCCTTTCTACGTTATTCTTGTAATCACCCTCGAGCTCATCTCTTTCCCTGACATAAGTTTGTCTTTGATTTTTTTCGACACCTTTATGAGTATCACGCTGCTGCTCAAGACTCTTCTGGTAGGCCTTGTTGTTCTCCGCTAAATTATTCGCATACTGTTCACGCGTTTCATTTAGCTTTTTTGTATAATCAATCCCTTTCATTGCCATTTAGGAATTCCCACTAATAAATTGTGGCCCAGTCCTTCTGGTACCATTTATGAGTATAACACTGGATGTAAATGAAGAGGTCCTGAGGTAATTTTTGCAACTACCTCAGGATATTTAGTTGAGTTTAAAGCTTAAGTTCTTCGTCAATTATCTCTGAAAAGACTTCAATGGGCTGAGCACCACTGATTAATTTACCGTTTACAAAAAAGGTCGGAGTTGATTTGACACCTATCTCACGCCCCGATTCCATTTCAGCTTCAACTCTTTTCAAGTATTTATCCGCATCTAAGCATTGCGAAAATTTGGCAGTATCAAGACCCAAAGATTTGGCCGTCTTTTTTAGACTTTCTTTATCAAGTTTAGTTTGGTCTGCAAACATCTGGTCATGAAGCTTCCAAAACTTATCATCACTTTGCTCTTGAGCACAAAGACCTGCTACTGCCGCTTGCTTTGCTTGCTTATGAAATGGGAGTGGAAAATTTTTAAAAGCAATTTTAACCTTACTTCCATATTTTTTCTTTAAACTATCAATAATCTCGGTTCCTTTGGCACAAAATGGGCACTGAAAATCAGAGTATTCAACAATTGTGACCTTGGCACCACTGTCACCTTTAATTGGAGCATCTCCAATTTTCACATCAAAACTTGGTCTCATTGGCTTAGTTAGATAAACTTCGACTGCATTCTTCTTTGTCTTTTCTGCAAGCCAGCTATCAACAGCTTCTTTGCTTTTTTCACTTTGCAAGAAAGCTTTAATTCTGTTTTTAATTTCTGGATTAATATGTTCCTTAGGAATTTTTTTCTCAGCAATAAATTTCTCAATCTCTTTATCTAAAATCTTTGTATTTTTAACAATATACTTTT
>CAYGUN010000232.1:0-4771 GCA_964353025.1 uncultured Bacteriovoracaceae bacterium | reverse complement strand
GTCGTAGGCCCAGTAAACCGGAGCATGAAAACTATTTTTCACTTTCTTTAATGAATCTCTAAAAAAATCAAAAGTTTGGTACATAAAAAAACCTTCGGCCAAAAAGAAAGTGGGAAGATTCAAATCAAGCTTCTCTAAAATACAATCCCAGTCTTGCATTTTTTGAATCCTGCAACTAAGAGATGGGGCTACCGGGAGAGAGTTTTTCTCTAGAATAGTTTTTTTGTAATCAATAACCTCTTCTGAATCAACTTCGAGGTAGGATAAATTTCGAAGCTCTTCTATCCTTTGATATTTAGTATCAAAACCTGCTCCAAGTAAGACGACTTGTTGAATATGGCCTAACTTATCCTTAAGAAATTTTTCAATAAGAGCATGCCTCATCATCACGACATGAATTTTTTCAGATGAATTTTTTGCAAGATTTAAGACCTCTGGCTGAGGAAAAAGATGAGCGTACTTATCGTCTACGGGTGATCTGCTGTCGTTTGTCTCAACCGCTCTTCTTGCAGCTAAGACTTGGGCCGTATAAGAAATATTATCCATTTCTATACCCCTGGAAAATTATAAATTTCATCCCCCGATGATATTTAAAGTTTCCGCTGTTTTACTAAAAATGACAATGACAATTTTTAGATAGCACTTCTGGTCATAGATAAAATAGAATTCTAGGTGTAAAGATTTTCTATTTTGCCTTGCACTTCTTTCTCTGCATTTCCAGAAGAAAGAGCGATTTCTTTAACTAGTAAATCCTTGCACTGCTCAAGCATCTTTTTCTCTCCGAAGCTAAGTTTTTTTGAAACTTTTAAAAGCAAGAGTTGTCTTAAAACGTCTGCAATTTCAACCAGAGAGCCTGTTTTCACTTTGGCAAGATATTCACGATGTCTTCTATTCCAAGTTGAGTTATCAACTTTGACATCATGATTTGATAGGAGTTCAAATACTGCTGATATTTCACTATCTGTAACAAGTCCTCTCACACCATCTTTGCTGTCGATAGGAACCATCACAGTCATACCATTTGTTACTACTTTGATGATGTAGAACGACTTCTCCTCTGTGCCGAGAGTTTTTTGCTCGATATTTGCTATTTGACCGACACCGTGTCCGGGACAAACAACATAATCTCCAATTTGATACATCGCGATCCTCCGTAAAAGGTGAACGCACCTTTAACCATTCTACGTAGAGCAGAATACACCATGATGATGTCTCGCAGCAATTCGATTGAAAAGTTTATAGAGGGGTGTTAGGAAATTATAGCTTTTTAAAGGCTTTTCAAGACTAAACAATGTAGTTATTTCACACCTATTCAGCCAGCTCGAAATCCAACAGGCAAACTGTAAGAATTTGGCATGCATCTTGCTCTTATATAGGTGTAAACACATGAAATCACTGGTTTTTAGGTGGTAAAGCCGTCTATCTATCAGACAGTAAGAAAGAAAGGTGAACAGATGAAAGCAATTATCCTACTTATGGCCCTAAATTTAGCAGCTGTTATGGCCCAAGAGACTTTTGGCTCACAGCTAATAAAGGATGAGCTGAATAAAGAAAATAATAAATGTTTAGGCGGCAATTCCCATACGCTTAAAATTTTTGAAATTGAAAGCGAGTTAAGAAGAGACTCATTTACATTGACCCAGGCCCACTACGCCGACTACACAAAAGATGCGGCCATCTCTGTTTATAACCTACTTAATAACGGTACGGATATTTCAGATGTTGCTGTTTTAGTTGAAAGACCCGATGAAAGAAAATTCTTGCTTATTTATGAATGTAAATCGACTCATTCCGGATTGGCGACTTTTGTTGATATTAGCAAAGAGAAAATCGATAACTATTTACTTAATCCCTACTCTAATGGAGTGAATGATTTCATCACTCTTTATTACCAGATGAAGACAAATTTTGATACCACTCAACCCAATGCTTTGAATGGTGAATTTGTTGGCACTGCTGGCGAAATCGTAGACTCCTCTATTGTTAGAGAAGTTATGCTTGATAAATTAGATACCCAAGGAAATTCAGATGCAAGATAAAATCAAAATAACTATTTGTGCTCTTCTGCTTTTTTCAATCCAAGGACACACTTTATGCCTTAAAAATAGGCTTGAACTTCCTGTTGTTCAGAGTAGCGTCCGTAGCATTGCTCAAGAGCAACAAAAAGAATTTTTTGTGAAGTCCGGATCATACCAATGCCAGGAATTAGGAACAACTGCAACTCATTTAGTGAAGGTTGCCTACGTCCAAGGAAAACTCTCTATCATTACAAGTGAAGATTCTGAAATCCAAGTTCTCCCTAAAGGTGAACTTGATGGAGTTCTTGATATGGATGGCACCATTTCGTTTACCAGCGAATTAATTGATAAAACTATCCACGTATTAATTAATAAAACAGTAGATGTAACTGTAGACAAAGTTTCAAGTATCAATTTTTTAATGACGACTGATTCGAAATATAAATTCAATTGCAAACTTTCTGAATAAAAAAAGCCCCTCATCGAGGGGCCTTATATTTTTCAATTTAAAATTTAATTAGAATCTATCGTATAGATCGTTTTTTTCGAAGAAGTAGCTAATTTCTCTTTCTGCTGAAGTTGCCGAGTCTGAACCATGAACTGCATTTTCTTCAATACCAGCGGCATAAAGTTTTCTGAGTGTTCCTTCCGCAGCGTCAGCTGGGTTAGTTGCTCCCATGATTTCTCTATTTCTTGTAATAGCATTTTCACCTTCAAGCACCATTAGAACCACAACATCTGAAGTCATAAAATTAACTAGAGAGTTAAAAAATGGTCTCTCTTTGTGTTCAATATAAAAACCTTCTGCTTTTTCTTTTGAAAGCTTAGTAAGTTTTGCGGCAGCAATTTTTAGCCCTTGTTTTTCAAAATGAGCAATGATGTTTCCAATATTGCAGTCTTTCGTAGCATTTGGCTTAATAATACTTAGTGTTCTTTCAATCGACATTGTTATCTCCTACTTCATTTTAATCTTACAGAAACTTACACTTATTTTAAAACTTCAGCAACCTTTTCTCCCAAATCAGCAGGAGAACGTGCCACAGTCACACCGCATTCTTCGAGAACTTTGAATTTTGCTTCAGCTGTGTCATCACCACCAGAGATAATTGCCCCAGCATGGCCCATTCTTTTCCCAGCAGGAGCTGCAGCACCAGCGATAAAGCTTACCACTGGCTTAGAGCAATTCTCTTTTATCCAGCGAGCAGCATCTGTTTCAGCAGAACCACCAATTTCACCAATCATGATAATAGCGTCTGTATCTTTATCAGCTTCAAAAAGTTCCAAGCAATCAATGAAATTTGTCCCATTAACTGGGTCTCCGCCAATACCAACACATGTTGATTGGCCAATTTCTCTTTGCGTTAATTGATAAACCGCTTCATAAGTTAATGTCCCTGAGCGAGAAATAACTCCCACTCTTCCAGGCATATGAATGTGGCCAGGCATAATCCCAATTTTACATTCTCCTGGAGTGATAATTCCAGGACAGTTAGGTCCTATCAATCTGGTCTTTGAATCTCTCAAAGCACCTTTAACTCTCACCATATCATTAATTGGAATGCCTTCTGTAATAGCAATAACAAGAGGAATCTCAGCATCAATGCATTCAAGAATTGAATCAGCTGCAAACGGAGGTGGAACCATAATCATAGCAGCGTTCGCGCCAGTTTCATTCGCACATCCTGCGACTGTATTGAAAACAGGAATACCTTCATGCTTTATTCCGCCCTTCCCAGGAGTTACGCCACCAACAACATTGGTTCCGTAGTCTCTTGATTGAAGAGTATGAAAAGTACCTTGTTTACCAGTTAAACCAACAGTAATAAGCTTTGTGTCTCTACCTACTAAAATGGCCATCTTATTCTCCCTTTGCTGCAGCGACTGCTTTTTCAGCTGCATCCTTAAGTCCATCTGCTGCAGTAATTTTCAGTCCAGACTCATTAAGAATTTTTTTACCAAGTGCAACGTTAGTTCCTTCAAGTCTTACAACTAAAGGAACTTTTAAATTTAATTCCTTGGCAGCTGCAACAACACCTTCAGCAATAATGTCACACTTCATAATTCCACCAAAAATATTTACCATAATGGCCGTTACATTTTTGTCCTCTAGAATAATAGAGAATGCTTTTTGCACAGTTTCTTTTGTGGCCCCGCCCCCTACATCAAGAAAGTTCGCAGGAGATCCGCCAAAAAGTTTTAAAATATCTAGTGTGGCCATTGCAAGCCCTGCTCCGTTTACAAGACATCCAATATTTCCATCAAGAGAAATATAAGACAGTCCATATTTGCCAGCATCAAGCTCTTGTGCGGACTCTTCCGTCTCATCTCTTAATTTTTCGATTTCAGGACGTCTAAAAAGAGCATTATCATCAAAGTTTAATTTCGCATCCAGTGCAAGAACATCCCCTGACTTAGTTGTCACCATTGGATTAATCTCAGCAATCGAGCAATCTTTTTCAATATAAAGATTATAGAGTTGGCCAAAAAATTTCATGGCCTTTTTAAGCGTATCGCCTTCAAGTCCAATTCCGTAACCAAGTTTACGACCAGCAAATGGAGTGTAGCCAACTGATGGGTCAATAGAAACTTTGATAATTTTCTCAGGCGTTTGCGCTGCGACTTTTTCAATCTCAACTCCGCCTTCACTTGAGGCCATCATGGTGATTTTGCCTTTAGTTCTATCTAAGACAATCCCCACATAATATTCATGGTCGATATCACAACCTTCTTCAATAAGAATTTGATTAACTTTT
>CAYGUN010000231.1:2717-4797 GCA_964353025.1 uncultured Bacteriovoracaceae bacterium | reverse complement strand
AATTTCAAATACTAACCTAAATTCGGCCCGCATTAGCTTCTATAAAATGGAGGAAGTATTTGAATTTGAGCCGCTTTATTACCCCAAAATCTTACTCCACACACTCACGTTGACCTACTGATATTTCAGTTAGTTAAAATAGCAAAGGTCGCAAATTGCGACCTTAAACAAGTTATATTATTGATTTTGCATATTTTCTGAAAAAACTAGTAAGCTCATCTTTACTCAGCTCACTTGAAGCAACCTTCATGACAATCTCGTACAGTAATTCTTCAACAACATCTAGTTCATAATCATTCATTTCAAGAAAGATCAAAGAGCAGACTGTTGCAACACGTTTATTTCCATCTACAAAAGGATGATTTTGAGCAAGGTGATACAAGTAAGCTGATGCCTGAGAGTAAATATCCGGATGCAAAAGTTCCCCGTCGTATGTGGCTTCAGGTTGGGAAAGTGCTGCTTCAAGAAGCCCCTCAGATCTAATACCTAGACTTCCACCATATAAGTTTATTTGATTCTCATGAATAATAAGCACTTCCAGGAGTGAAAGAAATTGAATTTCATGGGCCATAAATTAAGCCATTTTCTTCAAAGCTTTTGAGTATTTCTTATTGACCTTATCCAGTGACTTTTGAAACTTCTCAAGTCTCTTCTCATCACGAACAGGTGAAATAGTTAAGGACTCGCCATTTGTCGTTATTTCAAGCGGAGTATTCTCCGCAATATTGAGCAGATCCAATATTGGTCTGTCTAAAATGATGGCCATACTATTACCATGTTTTGTTAATGTCTTAATCATACTTCCTCCGATATTAAACATCGTATATCCATTGTATCACTTTTTGTTTATCGGAACAATAGGTTGTTTCTTCAAATTATCTAACTGATTGATTTTTCGCTTACTCTTATCAGGTGATATAATAACTAAGTATAGTATATTGACTATTGTGCCGATATGGCCATTTGCTAAATCCAAATAAAACTGGAGGTAAAAAATGATGATCAAATATAATAGTGACACTGGTCTTATGTATATTCACCTCTCAACTGGTGTGGCCAATATTCAAATGCCAACTCAAAATGAAGAGATTTCTAAGTTTGTGGCCAAGGCCAATAAAGATCAAATTGTGGGTTATGAAATTGAAAATGCTCCTAAAAACCTTGATTTTGTCCTTTCAAGTTTAGGGCTAAGCCGTAAGCAAAAAATGGCCGTGGCCATGTGCTTTATTCGTGAGAAGAAAAAGAAAACTCAAAAAGAATTTTCAACCATTATCAATGTCAGCGAGAGTACCTATAAAAGTATTGAACGAGCTGAGCATAATATTACCTTTGATACTTTAGATATTATTTATAACCAGTTTAAGGATGAAGACGTTTTGCATGCTGTTTTTTAATCAATGGGAGCCTGACTAATTCTATCCACTAGATGCAAAATTAAAAGTTTTTTGGGGTAGGAAATCAAGCAATCCACAGAGAAAACCGATTAGGAGTCGTGAAGTTTTTAGTTATTTTAATCTCATTTACATATAGCACAAGTATATTCTCTAAAGAGTGTATTACGATTTCAGGCAATAATAAAGATCATAATAATGCATTTGCAAATACAGAACTTCTCAAAAAAGAAATGAAGATAGGCAGCTTTAAATGCAAAGTCTTTGATTCATGGGCAGAGGCAGATCAGTATATATCTACCTCGAACTTAAAACGTGGAGAAGAGTTATTAATATTTCAAGGTGCTCATGGCAATAAAGGTGGTGGTGCCGCTTGTAACCTTGGGGATATCACTGGTGAAAGAATTAATAGTTATCTTAGGAAATATTCTAAAAAATATAAAACAGCGGCTATTGTTAATTCCTGTCACTCAGGAGACTTACTTAAATCAAAATTGTTAAATGACTTTATTGAACAAGACTATAACAGTATGAGGAACTTATGTTTAATTACAACCTCAAGTTTTAATAAGCTAGCTTACGGAGCAGAGAACCTAGAAAATATTGAACAGTACAAAGAAGGGCTATCTGTTAAAGATATTTTTCAAAAAAGAAATGATGTTTTAAAATCCTATGCTTTATGGGATTCA
>CAYGUN010000231.1:0-2707 GCA_964353025.1 uncultured Bacteriovoracaceae bacterium | reverse complement strand
TAGTCAGCTGGAATCCCTAATTTTTTAGTATCAAAATACTTAAGTAGTGCCAATGATGTTTTTTCTAATTTAGATAAAATATTAAGCAATAATTTAAACAACTGCTCGAATAAGGATAATAACGAAATTGAATTTTTGAGAATGTGTGCTAATCCGAAAGTGAATAACGAAGTATTAGCTTCTATTATTACATATCAAGAAATTACTTTGAAAAATGATGACTCCATTAAAAGTTTTATAAAAGAAGCAAAGACATACATTAGCAAAGTACTATCTGATGAAGTAGCTGATTCAAAGGAAGTTTCAAAGCTAAGCTCATATGAAAAATCATGTGTTCAAGATTACGTTACTTGGTTTGAGTTTTATTTGAGAGGCTATAGTGGAAATGAAGATATTGATGAATTTCTAAGTCGAGTAACTCTTGAAAACAAAAATAAGGAAGGAACTGCATGTAATCTTTATATTAGGGAAAAGAAAAAACAACTTGAGACATATCAAAATGAAATGAAAAATGGTCAGTTCCCTCAATACGGAGGTGGAGGATACAATATTATTGGTGGCCAACCTTCAGGTATGGGAATTGGAAGTAATATGTTTGGTCAAGCTATACTAGAACAAACGTTTGATTTGCAACATCTTTGGCCACTTGTTAATCAGTCTAAACAAGTTGAGGAAGCGAGAGAAAAACTATTGGAGATGTTAAGTGTAGATAATATTAATAATAGTTTGTCTCCAAATGATGTTGTTGAAATTTTAAATACAGATAACATTTCATGCCGGCCTGATAGTGATAATGTTAGAATACTAAGCAACCTTTTAGGTGAGTTTAACTATATTAACCTTGAAGATGAATCAGCAAATCCAAAATCATCTGGTTCTCGAAATTTTTCTTCGTACAACTTAATGATTAGCTTTAATAAAGTCTCTTTGAGTTCAAAGAAAATTAAAAATAAGTCAGACAGGGCAAGAAATAAAGCTTGTGAATCATTCAAATTTTAAATTTAATCAATTTTTCTTGATAGAAATTTAGAGTCCCTCTCTGCATAAGAGAGGGACTCTAAAAAATGGAAATTCTTATTGAATTTCCTGTAAAAGTGGGACGCGACGATTCTCAATTATAAAATCAGGGAGTGTAGATAATTTTGTGCTCGCTCTTCTCGTTTAACAGTGGATGGCGCTGAATCAAAAGTAATCTAGTCGGATAAGAGACATAGAATTCTCATAAGTTAAACTTTTATTGCTGAAGTAAATTTTTAACCAGGAGAACCCTATGTCTGAAAAAAGAGTAACACAAAGATTGCTTTTACCCGACCTGCGATTCGTCAAAGAAATCGTCAAAAGAAGAACTAAGATTATTTATTGTGAGAAGGTTTCAGAGTTTGAAGTCTGTCCAAAATGTGCGATAAAATGCTCAACTATCTACGATCATGTTAACGTCACCATCCATGATGCTCCCATTCGAAATCAAAATGTAGTTCTTAAAATCAGAAAACGCAGGTTTAAGTGTAAAGGTTGCAAGTCAGTGTTCAGAGAACCTGTTGATGGAATTTTCAAGTCCTTTAGGACCACTGAGCGCCTTCGTTCTCATATCCGTTGGTGTGCCTCAAAATTTATGAATCTTAAGGAAGTTCAGAAGCATTGCTACTGTTCAGCCTGGTTAGTTTATAAGGCCTATTATCAACAAATTGAACTAGAGCTTAGAAAAACTAAAAATCCATGGCCAAAGACTATTGGCATTGATGAACATTCTTTTCTTCGAAACTCTAGAAGCAAGCGAGTAGATTTTGTTACAGTATTTGTTGATTACACAAATCGCCGAATGAAAGAAGTTGTTATGGGAAAATCCATTGGAGATCTTCTTAATTCATCGATACAAAATATCCAAGGAAAAGAGAACGTCAAAAATGTAATTGTGGATTTATCACCGACTTTTAGATCCTTTGCTCAAAGCTACTTTCCAAATGCCAAGTTGATTGCTGACAAGTTTCATGTGGTTAAACTTATGCATCCTCTTATTCATGAACTTAGAAAAAAAGTGATTGAAGATAATCAAATTGAAAAGAAACGAGGCAATCCTATTGTAAAATTGCTTCTTAGGTATAGAAAAAAACTACAATATCATCAGCGTTCAGTTATTGATAAATTTTTAGAACTCTCACCAGAATTAAAAGAATTGTATTGGTATCAGCAACGCCTTTACAGGTTTTACAGAATCAAAGGATATAACAAGGCAAAAGCAGTCTATATAAAGCTGATGGATGATATGGCGAGATCGAAAATTAAAAGAATAGTTTCTTACCGAAATACGCTTCGTTCTTGGCACCAAGAGATTTTAAATTATTTTTCTACAAAATTAACCAATGGAAGAACTGAAGGATTTAATCGCAAGGCAAAGTTGATTCAAAGATGTGCGTATGGGTTTAGGAGCTTTAAAAACTACCGCTTGAAGCTTCTCTATTCTTGCCGATAGCGAGGGGTTAGAAAATTAAGAATTGCTTTAAAATGGCGAATTTAAATCGCCAGCGTCGAGCTGTATTTAGAATCAAAATTGACTCACTAACAAATCAGGAACTTATGTCGATAAGAAGTAAAGTTTAGCTTTTGAGAGTTTTGGAAAGCTTTTCTGAGAACTACTTTAAGTGATTTACCCACTGGGAAACGATGACAGTCGTTTTGAAGTTACTCGCGTGCAACAGTTTTTAAAAAG
>CAYGUN010000230.1:0-4821 GCA_964353025.1 uncultured Bacteriovoracaceae bacterium | reverse complement strand
GCACTAAGGGTGAAATTAATTTTTTCTTCTTTTTGCTCTCAATCAATTGAAAGTGAGGATAAATTTTAATATTTTGACTTAATTCAAATACAAGGTTGAGATAGTTTGATTTTACTTCTGCAAAGTCTCCATCGATGGACTCAAGCCCCAAGTCATAATCAAGCACTTTAATTTCGCTGCGTTGATTAAATCCTTTGAACAAAGGAGAGATAAAAGTTCCCAATACAATCGTTGGCAGTAAGATAAAAAGCCCAAAAAAGAAGTGCAGCTTTGATTTCACTTCGATGCGTGAATTAGTCACAACCTCTTTGAAAGTTCTCATGCTAAAAAGGCTTGGTAAATCAAAGATAAGAAAAGGGGCCGTCATGATTTCTAAGACATTTCGGGGTATACTAAGAAGGCGAGATAAAAAGAAAGGTTTAAAATTTCTCATCCCAATAAAAAACTGTCCAGGCGAAACACCAAAAAGGATTCCTCCAATAAATCTTAATATGAAATAGAGAATAATATACTTAAAATAAGGCAATGATAGAGTAAAGAGCGATTTTACAAATGTCTGAGACTGGATAAAAGGCGAAACAATATCCCCCACAATCCGTTCAATATTAAGGGCGAAATTTTTGTAAAAAGAATACGGAGAAAGAAGAATATCGCAAATAAGGGCCAAAAGTAGATCCATCAGGATAGCAATAACTTTAAAAGTGGCCCAGGCCCCGCCATGTCTAATAATATCCTTTTTTACAACTTCAAGCTCTTCGTGAGATTCAGAAATAACATTGCCTAGTTCATCTTTGTCGATGAGCTGATCAATCTCTTCCACATCCGAGTCTGATTCTGACTTTAGGTTATGTTCAACTTCATCTTCAATCTTATCGTCTTTGTCCTGTACAGGAACTTCGGGTAAATCTTCATGCTCGGGTGCTTGCGCATCCTCGCCTTCACTATGAATGCTAATAAAAATACCACCCACTTTAATGAGATCTTTTTCTTTTAAAAGAAAAACCTTACCTGGATGGATGCGAATATCGTTAACATATGTTCCGACCTCTGAGCCATAATCAATCAGTGAGGCCACTTCATCATCCACGCTAAAGCGGCAATGCCTAGGGGCCACATTATTGTTCCCTCTTAAAATGATATCGCCCTCTTGCCCCCCTATAACGGTAGTCCCCTGCAAATGGTGCTTAGGAACACCTGGCAATTTATCAAACTGTATAAAAAAGCGTTTCTTCATTTATTGACTACTTTTTGTGGCATTTGCAGCTTATGCCAAATTGTAAACAAATTATATTCACATGAGTGAGAAGTCCCTGTAATGACATACTTTAGTTTATCGCAAAATCCTAAATTGCCAAAGTTTATGGGCATTTAAAAAGAATCCTAGGGAGTATTTCAGTCAGCTTTTACAATAGAAGTAACTGAAATGCTCTTTTAAATCTTTTTACTCGAATTACCGATAAAAAGCTAAGAGAACGCCTAAGTTTGAGAAGGAATGGAAGTTATGAAAAAGACAGTAAATCAAATACTAAGTTTTGCTATTAGCTGGACTCTCATGTTTGCTCCAAGCTTGGGATTTGCGCAAACTGCGACAACCACTCCCAGTACAGGCCAACAGATTGGAAGTATTCTCAATACAACTTTGACCACTACAGCTGGCGTCCTAGATGTGGTTACTCAGCAAAAAATGATGGCCCAACAACATAATCAATACAATATGCAACTTATGAGCTTGGTCCCTAATCCTCATGGTGAGAATTTCTTAGGGAAACAATGCCCCGTCATGCAATCACGTTCAAACAGACCTTATATGCCTTTTTGTAAAGTTGATGATGATATGAGTATGCAGATGGCCGAACAGATGCTTCTACTGGCCCAAGAAAATGTTAATGCTTTTGAGAATTTTGAAACACCTGAAGCTCCTGGTGCCCCCACTGGTCTTACCTGTTTGGAAGACGGTATTCGGTTCATGGACAATCAGCTTCAAGAAAGAATGAAGCAATTAACTGAAATGAAAAATCAAGTTGATGACATGAGACGCAACTTTGAAACTCAGGCCAATTTAGATAAAGAAAATATCAGAAGAATCGAAGGTATTATTTCAGGGAAAGATATTGATGAAAATGAACTAACAACTCTTTATAACGATGCTTTTAACGATAACAAATGTCGCAGCATCTTCGTTGATGATTCAGGCTTTAAGTCAGCTGCCCGTGATGGAGTGGCAGGAAAAAAAGGTCTTAACGGACTCCTTGCTCATATTGAAGATGAAAAGTCTGGAACGATTCCAGGTGCCGGAAAGCAAGGGGACCTTGCTGATTATATCAGACGAAATGCTAATACCATTAAACAAGATATTAAAAGGACGGCCAATAACCTTCGAGACCACCTGAATAATGTTGGTGTGGCCGGCATCGATTCAAAAGATAAAACAGGTGGATTTGAATCGAACTTCACTTCTAAGTTTCAAATTGAGCAGTCTGATGTTTATAAAGATGTTATTGGAAATAATTTTGGACAATTCGCCTCAAAGAAGAAATCCCTAGAGAATAATGTAGAGAAGTTAGGAGTGAAAAATAGTGCAATTGCCAGTGCTCTAACAAATCCTAATACTGATTTTAATCAAGCGCTACAAGATTGGAAGAATCAGACTTACACTCAATGTATCAATAACCAAATTGGAGACCTTGGGTCCTTTGCTAAAAACTTTAGAACTAATAATACTCGCCTAAGTGATCGCGCGACTCGTGGTAAAGATTTACAAGAATATATTGCAAGTGTCCTCGGTGATAGCAGTGTTTCTTTAGATGAAAGAGTCAAAAGAATTAAGCAATATGCTGCTGATAAAGGCTATAGTGATATGTACTATTTCTCTAAGTCTGCCACGGGTCCTGTGAGTGACGTCACTCGTTCATCAAATGATATCGCAGCAAATGGAACTTCAAGTAATACTCAAGTGCGTTCAGTAAGTAATATCATGGATAATTACCTGGCCTCTTGTCATAGAGTTTATAAAAGCACTCGCTACCCTGGTAGCCAATACTCTGGTTCTGAGATTGAACAAAATCTTTCAAATTTAAGAACTGGATACCAGACAATGGTCAATGACTACCAAAATAATGTAGCAGAACAACTTATCAATAGAATGGTTAATTGTGAGGGTACTCCCGTTGCCAACTCTTGTGATAAGAGTCAGCTGAATTTTTCTAGTAACTCGAGTTTCTGTTTAAAAACAGCGACGACTTGTGCTCAAAATATGAAATCATGTGAAGAGAAAGTTCAAAAAGTTATCACCGCCAAAGTAAAAGAAAAGCAAGGAATTGCTCAGCAGTATAATCAAAACTTCAAAAGATACACTGACGATAATTTCAAGCTCTTTAAGGTAATGGAGCAACAAGTAAAAGATCTGGCCCCTTTCTACCAAAGTTTTATGGCCGAAGCCCCTATTATGCCTCCACTAGATTTAACAGGGGAAAACATGAAGCTAGATATCCCCGTTGAAAAATTTAATAAAGAACTTGGAGTGAACCTTTTAGATGAAAAAGACATCAAAAAATATCTAACTAATCTTAACAATCGTTATGATGCCATGATTAAAGGTGTTGAAGCTCAGAATAAGAAAATGATTGCTCTTGCTGAAAAACGCAAAGGTGACATCATGGCCAATATTCAAAAAGACAAGCAATTTTGGTCAGGAGTGGTTGAAGGTTGTAATGGTGCCATTGAAGGATTTGTGGATCAAAGTAACCAGCAAATCGCTGCGCAAAATCAACAGAACCAAGAGCAAATGGGGAAAGTTGGTGATTTTTGTGGAAAGTATAATACAATAGCTGCCGCTGATAACCCAGCTGCGGGCTGTGATGGAATGGTGGACGATCTTTATGAGTCATCAATGGCAATATCAGGACAACTTAGTCCGACAGCAATGCAGAGAGTTCTTGCTTATAAGAATTATTGTAAGTCATTTAATAATGAGTCAAATAATAGTAACTCTGGTGATGTCGAGTTAACTCGAATTGATACAAAAAAATACCCTGCTATTCCTTCGAGCTTGAAGCTTTCAAGTTCAAACCTTGTAGAAAATTTTTGTACAAATAGTAGCAATAAAGATATTGAGAAAATTAGAGTTTATCTAGTTTCAAAGAACCAACTTTCATGTGACGAATGGACTAGGGAAAAAAGGAAAAAGAAAAAAGAAGTAACTATCAGAATTAAAAGAGATGATGGAGAATATGAAGAACGCAAAGAAGAAATAGATCCGGGCGAAGAATACGAAAATAAGATTGCTACTGCATTGATAAGTTATAATAGCTCTTATCAATTAAGCAAAGATAGTAGTTCTAATACATACTCTCAAATGGGTGAGCTACCAAGCCTAACTCTTTGCACCGCCAGCAACAACGCAGTACCAGGATATAACGCCAAAGGAATATATACAGAGATGGCCGATGTGATAAACCGTGGTATCGCGGCAGGTATGGGGCAATAAAGTAAAGTAAGAGAAGAGGAGAAGTTATATTCGAATAAGGGGAAGAGTTTTTCATTTAAATATGAAAAATAAGGGACTCATGATGAGGTCCCTCTCGTCGTTTATAGTCCTGCTTTTTACATCTTGTAATGCTCTCGTCTCTCCGGATGAAGGGTCACGCTCCACTAACCTATCTGGAATTAAAACCAATCAGGCCAAAGTGCTATCAGACAACCCAGTTATAATTGCAGGTAGCTTAAGTGTTGGCTCAACTGATATGAATCGTTTTCAAACCGATTCAGGTGTTTATATTACTGACTCAACTAATCTGGATAGAGATTGTACAAGTCCTATTC
>CAYGUN010000229.1:3925-4830 GCA_964353025.1 uncultured Bacteriovoracaceae bacterium | reverse complement strand
GGAATAATTGCTTCAAGATCAAACCACTCTGAAAGAGTTTCAAAGAAGCTTAGACAGATGTAACCCAAAATAATGCAAACTACAGCAACACTAGTTTGAATCCATTTTTTTCCGTCATTTTTAGTAGCAACGGCCATAAAATCAATACCTTTTAAATGTGTTTAGCTGGTCAGTTATGCGAAATAAAACGCACTTTGTCTATAGGAAATATGTATAATTTTGGACCCTTGATGCGCCGCCTTTGTGAAAATAATCCAGTCCAGTGCAGTAAATAGTTTTATTTTAGTAATATTAGTTAGTTAAGAGATTTTGGGAAAAGATAGTAGAGCCTAGCATCTTCTTTAAAAGCACTGGCTAATTGACCCGCCTCATCACCCTCGCCTGCGTAAAGGTCAACTCTCCCCCTTCCTTTTAATCCTCCCCCTGTATCTTGATCTAAAACAAAGCGCGAGGGAATCAAAGGGTTATTAAACTTCAAAAAACCGAGAGTCCCATTAGAATAGTATCTGACATCTGTAGCGATCGTCCTTTGTGCATGAACTTGGACCCCAAGAGAAGAGATAGGGGGCGTGTTTTTAGCTTTAAAAAAAACATAGCTGGGATCTGTTGAAAGTATTTCCCTGGCATGTGCTTCATCAACTTCCTCCCTTAAATATTTTTTAATTCTATCCATGGACATTTCCTCTAGAGGAATTGCATGTAACAGTTCTTTTCCAATTGGGTAAAAGTCATGGCCGTTTTGATCAGCATAATGAACATAAACATCTTTTCTTCCTGGTAAATCAACCTTTCCTGAACCCTGAATTTGTAAGAAGAATGCTTCGACTGGATCAACCCAAGCAATTTCAAGTTTTTGACCTTTTAATTTTTCTTCATAGTCTATTTGTTCTCTCTTCCAATAAGGA
>CAYGUN010000229.1:0-3915 GCA_964353025.1 uncultured Bacteriovoracaceae bacterium | reverse complement strand
CATTATCTTCTGTGATTACTTTGAAATCTTTATATGCACTTTGGTAAGCTCTTACATCAACAACAACTAGATCTTTAGGTTTGGAATAAAGTGCCCTTGAAAATTGCTTCGTTTTTTTTCTACTACCTTTGATAACCGGAGTATAGTAGGAGGTGACAAAAACTTCTCCCCAATCATTTCTTCCATAGGTTTCAAAAATTTCAAACTTCTCTTTTATTAATCTCTCTTTTTCTTCTCTAGAAACGTCTCTTTTTAGTATTGCTATAAATTCATACAAGGCCTTGGCATAGTCCTTTGCTAAAATAGACTTGCTTCCAAAATTTAACGTCGTATTAGACTTTTCCAAGTGAAGAGCGTTATTTTTGACAGCTAAAATGAGAGAGTCTTCGTTAAGCTCATCAAGGAGTTTTATACTTTCACTCGATGGCCTCATCGACTCATCTCTTGATTCCAAAGGTCCTCTGGCGCAACTAAAGAGTAGTAAAAATAATAAGTATAGATGCTTTGATTTCATAACTAGTTAATTTTACAATATGAATAATTAAAAAGACAATGATGTTTGATAAACTGGCAAATAGTTTTAAATCCATGGTTTTTATCGCATGTATTATTTTGCTTGGATTAAAGTTTTGCAATGAGGACACGCCCTAGCAGCCTCCTACGTAATCAAGCTTTTTATCTCCATGTCAATCTTCAAGGTTCTTTTATAACTCGCTGATATCACTATTGCTTAAATTTTTGTCAAGAACAAAATTAAAAGTGTTTAACTCCTAGACAGTTTTTGCCCCATTCAGGGGTGTCAGGATATTTTACAGATAAATTCTACCATTAAGGTCAGGATTTAAATTGGGTTAGCGCAAACTTCTATTAAACTCAGTCTATAAATTATTTTAATGTGTTTGGAGGTATAGAATGAAGAGAATTTTAGTTGCGGCCCTTATTGTAAGCTTTGCCGCTCCAAGCTTTGCAAAAAGTAACAGAAAAAGCAGGAGATACAAGAGAAGCACTAGTTCAACTAGTACGGCGAAAGTATCAACTTCAAGGATTAGCAAGGATATTAATAACAGTTGGCAGATTGAGATTGGTCAAGACAGCATGACCTCATCTTCTACCGCGACAGTGGATCAATCACAAAATGCGGGTGCTCTTATCCAAAACGAAACAAGGGGTATTGGAAAAGACGATTCAAATAAAGTTATGAGAATTTCTGCCAGAAAAAACTTTTCTTTAGGAAATAACTTTTTCGCATCTCTTGGAACTTCTCTAAAACAACAAGAAACGAAAACAGGCTCTACTCAAATCATTACTGACAATAGTAATTTCAACAATGATTTTGTTATGAATAGTAAATTGCAAATTAAAGAACTTCTAGTTGAACAAAGAGTTGGACATCTTTTTAATCTCTCTCTTATGGGATTTGCTTTTGGACTTAGACCTTTTACGGGAATTTCTGCAGGCTTTAGAGAAACAACTCAAGAGTACCAAGGTTTTGGATCATTTGCAGGAGTTAGCTCAACGGTTCAGGCTAAAACAACTCAATTTGTGCTTATTCCAACTTTGGGAACTGATATTATTTTTACAAATAATATTTCAGCAACCTTGAGTCTCTCTCAAACTTCATTAAATACAAAAGGTTCAAGATTAAGAGACCCTAATGATACAAGTAATAATATTGATATTTCGAGTACAAGCTCTTCCGCCAGCATCTTAAGCCTTGGCGTTGCATACCATTTTTAAAAAATGAAAAACCTATACCTTATCTTTTTACTATCCATGGTCTCCTTTGAGGCCATGGCCTATCTCAAAGAATGCAACGGTTATGAGAAGCAATATCAAGAAAAAATAGCAACATTTACAGAAACAAATTTAAAACATACGACTCTTTTTACTGGCAGTTCCAGTATTCGACAATGGCCAGAACTGGGTAAATACTTCAGTCTCAATGACAATAAAAACCAATATCTCAACAGAGGATTTGGGGGATCTCAAATTTGTCATCTTTTAGTTAATTTTGAAAAAATCTTCATGGGAAGAAATGAGAGACAGCACCCAAAAAGAATTATTTTATATTCAGGAGACAATGACTTAAATGCAGGTGTTAAGCCAGAAGTTGTAGTTAAGCATTACCAAGAACTTATTAATATGATTAGAGAAGCTGGAATCAAAGCAAAGGTATACATAATGTCTATAAAACCTAGCCCTGCTAGACTCCATCTCTTGGATAAAATACAAAAAACCAATGTACTTATTGCAAATGAGCTCACTCAAAATGAAAATGTACATTTTGTTGATACATTTAATGATTTTTTTTACTCCAATGGTCAATTAAAAAAGGATCTTTTCTGGGAGGATGGTATTCATTTTAAGAATGAACACTATCACAATTGGGCGAAAAAACTTGAGCAAATGTGGCTTATAAATGAATATCTAACAGACAAATAAAAAAAGAGTGCCACCCATGAATCAAGACGACACTATAAGAGCTAAGCAACTTTCTTTGCGTTTCTAAGTCCTTATTCGAACTTAATAACTTTCCCCGATATCTTAAAGATTGAAACTTTTAGAGTCGTAATTAGCAACCTCTTTGTCGCATGCTTTTTAGTTATTAGTGGCGGGCGCAGAGGGATTCGAACCCCCAACCTACTGATTTGGAATCAGCCGCTCTACCGTTGGAGCTATACGCCCGTTGTTTTTTAGAAAAAAAAAGGACCGGTATAACCGGCCCTTCTTTTATATCGAAGTACTAATTATTCTACGATTTCTGATACTGTACCAGCACCAATTGTTCTACCACCCTCACGGATTGCAAAACGAAGACCTTTTTCCATTGCGATATCAGTGATTAACTCAACATCGAAAGAAGTGTTATCACCAGGCATGATCATTTCTGTCCCAGCAGGAAGAGTGATTGCACCAGTAACGTCTGTCGTTCTGAAATAGAATTGTGGTCTGTACCCTTTGAAAATTGGAGTGTGTCTTCCACCCTCTTCTTTAGTTAGGATATAAACTTCACACTTAAATTTAGCATGTGGCTTAACTGTACCTGGCTTAATTAAACACTGACCACGTTCAATATCTTCTCTCTTAATACCTCTTAAAAGAAGACCAACGTTATCTCAGCTTCACCTCTATCAAGAAGTTTTCTGAACATCTCAACACCAGTTACAACAGTCTTTTGAAGAGTTTTAATACCGATGATATCAACTTCTTCGTTTACATTAACGATTCCTCTTTCAATACGACCTGTAACAACCGTACCACGTCCAGAGATAGAGAAAACATCCTCTACTGGCATTAGGAAATCTTTCTCAACATCTCTTTTAGGAGTTGGGATATACTTATCAACTTCAGCCATAAGCTCAAGAATTTTATCTTTACCGATTTCTGGGTTTTTATCTTCCATTGCAGCAAGAGCTGAACCAGCTACGATTGGAGTATCGTCACCAGGGAAGTCATAAGAAGAAAGTAATTCTCTTATTTCCATTTCAACAAGTTCAAGAAGTTCTTCATCATCAACTTGATCTACTTTATTTAAAAATACAACGATCGCTGGAACCCCAACCTGACGAGCAAGTAGGATATGCTCTCTAGTTTGTGGCATAGGACCATCTGCAGCTGAACATACAAGAATTGCACCATCCATCTGAGCAGCACCTGTAATCATGTTCTTTACATAATCCGCGTGACCTGGACAGTCAACGTGAGCGTAATGTCTTACTTCAGTTTCATACTCAATGTGAGAAGTATTAATTGTAATACCTCTAGCTTTTTCTTCTGGAGCTGAATCGATTTCGTCGAATCTTCTAGCTACTTTACCTTGAGCTTCTGCAAGAGTTTTTGAAATTGCAGCCGTTAATGTTGTTTTACCGTGATCTACGTGACCGATGGTTCCGATGTTTACGTGCGGTTTACTAC
>CAYGUN010000228.1:0-4865 GCA_964353025.1 uncultured Bacteriovoracaceae bacterium | reverse complement strand
ATCTGCTGGACAAATCCTAATTAACTCAAGTAACTGTAAGTTAATCGCATATACTCACTTGGCCCCACTTTTTTAGAAGTTGAGGTGAGTAATTTTAAGACCTCTTCTATCCCCGTTGTAATATCTGGTTTCTCTATGACATGAAACAATTTATCAGGAATAATTTTTTCAAGATTTTTCACATCGTAGGCTGAACATAAAACAAATTTTGAACTGAGTGCCTTTTGTTGGATATACTCAAAAACATCTCCGCCAGTCTTTCTTGGCATAGTATAGTCACATAAAACAAGCTCAATATCAGGATGTTGTTCAAGTATATTAATTGCTTCCACACCATCTGAGGCAAGGTAAATATCGCTTTCTTCAAAATCAAATTCTAAAGTAAATTTTATAAGTTCTCTTATTTCTGCTTCATCTTCTACAATCAGAATTTTCATCTAGATACCACCAATTTCCATCTGATTATTTTACTACTTAAAAGTAATCATAATCAACATGCAAAGATGAAAGAATTTCTACATTTTTCTTTAATAAATTCTGAGTCTCCTCTTTTACTAATTCATAGTAATTCAGATATCTCTTCATCACGTGTTGGGCATAGTCTTTAGGCCACTTATTGCGGCTTAGAGCATCCTTAAGATTTCCTGGTCCCATATTATAAGCTGAAACATATAACCGACCATGACCTTCAAACTTTGTTCTTAACCATTTTAAATATGCTGCCCCTAGTTTAATATTCAATATTGGATCCTCTAGCGTTTTCTTCCCATTCCAATCCATCTTTCTCATTTCGGCCATCCACTTTCCAGTAGAAGATCTCAATTGCATCATCCCTATTTCTCCTACAGGGCCTTCAGCTATTGGATTAAAACTACTCTCTCCTCCTATCACTGCCATAACAAAGAAAGGGTCTAATTCATTACGAAATGACTCATCAATTATGGCCTGAGCAATTTGCTTAGATTGAGATTTAAACTTTGCGGGTAGAAATTTTTTTACAAGTTTAAAGACATACTCATCAACATGGGTTTTTTCTTCAAGATAGCGAATATCACTACGAGAGTAGTATTTCCCCATCAACTCTCTACCTTGGCTTTGCCTGATATCCCTTTTCATACTGGCGATTGATCTATCTGCGCTATTTTGAATATCTTTGGCCATAGCTTGGGCCTGCAAACAAAAAACAACTAATAATATGGTCCCCATCCTACTACCTCCCTACCTCTTCTAATGAGCAAAGAGCGTGCCTAAAAAATAAGTCGTAACATACTGTAATCACGAATAAGGATGCCCATTTCCTGCCGAGTGACCAAAAGCTAAACGCCGGCATGCCTCTCAACCAGTAAATTTTGCCGAAAAAGACCACCAGCTCAATAAATTTCAGTGCTTAGGCGATAATGATAGAGAGGAGAAAACTTAGGATGAGTTTTAAGCAACTACTAGCAATAATGATTGTTATTCTGCCCGTACTTGGCACGGCCCAAGATGCATCTGTTCTTAAACTTCAAAAATACTCATTATTTAAAAATAACCAGTATGCACTAGGCATAGGCATTGCTGAAAAAATGCACCCAGAAGACCGCAAGGTTTTAAATTTTTGGCTAGAGAAATTTTTTGGAAAAGAAAACTTTGTTCTGGTTAAAGAAATTTCTCAAAAAAAATATAGTGAAAAGCACTATTTAGGTTTTTTGGGAAGTATAAAAATTGCTCTCGAATTCCCTCAAATGACTCCAGTTTCCAATCAAGAATTTAGTAATAAGCTTTGTAAGAAGCTTGATTGCGATATTGCTCTTATTGGAGAAGACATTACCCATTATTCGTTTAAAAAGAATATTAATGCCAAGAAAATTTTTTCTAAAACTCAAACAATGAATTTTGTTAAAAACAGTCGAATTTTAGAAGTCTCAAAAGCGATGCCACTAGAAAACAAAGGTGGGCTTTTCCAACAACTTGATTATGATGTTGTATTTTGGGGCAAGGCCGCTGAGGTCATTACCTATAGAAAACCCAAAGCACAAAAAAATTCAAGCATTGGAAGCTTCTTTCAAAAAGATTTTCAAAAGTTTAAGATCTCAAAAAAAATCATGGAAGGTATTAAGCTTGAACACTTGCTTAAATTCACCAACGCAGACTGTGCTTATTCTATGAGCAAAGAAAGTGTGAGCTTCTGTAGAGGAAACAAAATGCAACGTTACCCTAAACCTAAAAATTTCTCAACGGACCTTTATCTGGCCATCCAATCAGGACATGCAGAGGTTTTAATTGATGACCCTCGCTTCAGTGAACAACTATCTAATCCATTAGTAAGAGATTCAAACGCAGATGCAGTCTATGACAAAAAATTTGTAAGAATGCAATCCAGAGAAGAAAAAGAAGCTTACGTTGATCACCTTAAGGAGCGCTACTCAAAATATGAATGGAATAACTATCATCCTAATATTATTGTTGAGTATTATAAAAACTATAAAAAAATTGTCACTGTAAAGTTTGATAACTTGAGCAAAAATCACTCCGACAATATCCACGAGTTAGTAGTTGAAAGCACAAACCCTAATTTCTTTAAAGTTTATGAATGGAGACCTGATAATTCTAAAAACTATGTTGGTCGCTATGAACCAGAACTTCGTCCCGCTCTTCAAAAAAGCATTGAGAGAAAATTAAAAAACCAAACCAATCTCTCCGTTGCTTTAAGAGTAGAAAGTAAAAGCGTAGGCATTTCCCATGATTCTTCTGCCATACGATTTGTAGAGAGAATCAAGTCAGAAGACATCACCTTTCAAAATATTCATGTAAAATGGTGGGATGAAAAAAAGAAATGGGGAATAAAAGGCTCATATGAGCTTTATAAATACCGCTATACGGTTACCTCTGTTTCTAACTTCCAAACAATTATATTAGGAGAGATGAATGAGTTAAATCTTATGGGGACATACCGTTATCCCAAAACTTACTCATGGGCCGATAAATTAGAAGTGGCAGGAGGAGTAAATAAGAAAAACTTTTTGGTTCATACTAACGCCTCTATTGGAGATCTTAAGCTTTTAAGTTTTCCTTTTGAAGTTGAGGCCACAAAAAAATATAACAAATTTATTTTTAACTACGCGGCTTCGTTGGCATGGATTCAAGATGCGGAAGCTCGTTTTGACGGTGGAACAACAGGCGGTGATGGTTGGGGCTATTGGTACCAATTCAATGGTCAAATCTCATACCCTCTGCATAAAAATACATTCTTTTGTCTAGGGACATCAGTGAGGCAAGGCCAGATAAAATTTCCAAGTGGCAATGCGGCTTTAAATGAATTAGGTGTTTATGTAGGAGTCGAATATTTAAATATAGATTTTTAATTATGAAAGTAGGTAATTACATTTTTCTTATCTTATTGTCTTCTTGTGTAGGAAGTCCAGGAGGAGAATACCCTGAATTCTATAATCCCAATCAGTCACACACCTATGATTTTTCAACCAGTAGCAATTTTACTTACGCTGCAACAGATATTCAGGTAAACAGTTCGGGTGCTAGTCTAACTCCCCTCTTTCAATCAATAGATACCTTCTCAGATGCAGTGGATACGGATTGGACAGGCTTTGTTACTGGGGTGGCCAATATTGTCTTCAGTGATACAGGTACTGCTATGTCTTATGATTGCGCTAACAGTTGGGCCGGCATTGAATATAATGTTGTCACAAACTATAGCGATTATATGCTCTATGCAGAAGTCACTCCAACCTCTTGGGATTTGGCAGCTCAGCCTATTGGTATTGTCGCAAGATATATGGATAATCAAAATTTTTATATGGCCCAAACTTTTAGCAATACTCATTATTTTTATAAAATGGAAGCAGGTGTTTGGTCAGCCCCAATGAATACAGCGGCGGGCTTTACTCCATCTGCAGGAGTTACCTATGCTATGAAAGTAAGAGTACAGGGAAATGCTACGCTAACTCTGCAATACAAAGTTTGGGATGCTTCAGGAGCAGAACCTGTTGGATGGAGCTTGACTGCAACTGAGTTAGAACCTCCTAATAATACTTTTGATATGGGCTCTCTTGCTCTTGCTTGTTTTGCTGGAGATGGATCGTGGGATAATGTGCGCTACTACGATGGCGCGGCCACAACTAATTATACAACTTCTGTATCAACACTAGTCTTTCCTACAGTAACAGGTGTTTCAACTGTCTCTCAATGGAGTAGTCTTAATATCTCTTCAACCATACCCACTAGTGATAATATTCGTTATGATATTAGTGTTGATGGAGGAGCGACCTTTCTCACTTATTCAGGAGGATGGACCACCAATGCAGGAGGATACGCAACAGCAATAAGCTTAAGTACATTAAATGCCAATATTACTTCCCTTGGCACAACCTCTAAAACATTTACCTTGAGGGCCTATTTTGCCTCTAATGATGGCTCCACAACACCTTCAATTCAGTCTGCCGTTTTAAATTATCAAGTTGCGAACTAAGTCACAAAACCATATGATAGATTTTCACTCAGGAGGCCATTTTGTCAGAATTTGAAAAATATATTACCGATATACCCAATTTTCCAAAAGAGGGAATTATTTTTAAAGATGTCTCTCCTTTACTAAAACATAAGTTTTCAGAAGTTATTGACGCCCTTAATGACTCAATTGATTGGGGCGAGACAAAATTTATTGCAGGAATTGAATCACGTGGCTTCATCTTAGCAGCTGCTCTCGCCGCAAAGCGAGGCATTGGCTTTATTCCTATTAGAAAAAAAGGAAAACTGCCACCTCCGGTCATCTCACAAAACTATGGGCTAGAATATGGAGAAGATACTCTTGAAATTCATCCTTCTGAGCAAGTTGGTCCAATAGTCGTTCTTGATGATGTCCTCGCAAC
>CAYGUN010000227.1:0-4988 GCA_964353025.1 uncultured Bacteriovoracaceae bacterium | reverse complement strand
TAGTTGATGTACTTAGAACTGGCATTTTTAGACTTGTGATTTTTGATAGTTATCTAGCTGATTGACATAATTTCATGTGTACGCTATGATGTACACATGAAAAAGTCAAAAAGAAAAACAATTACAGAACTACGAAACACTCTCTTTGAAACCTTCGATGAGGTCGTCGCTGGTCAAATTCAGCTCATTTCTCATAAAAATGGAACAGAGGTTGCCATAGTCCCAGTTGATAAAATTGCAGAGCTTCAAGATGAGATAGAACTTCACAAGAATCTTGCCATTGGTTATGCACAGGCCCTAAGAGGGGAAGGTATAAGTAGCTCGGATCTCAAATCACAACTTAAAAAGAAAGAAAAAGAGTTACGAAAAAATTATGCTTAAATGGACACCAAAGTCAGTTAATGATCTTGAAAAAATCCGCGAGCATATTGCAAAAAATTTCAGTGTAGATTTAGCAATTCAGACTATTGACGATCTTATCGATTTTACTGAAAGAACTTTGAACAAGAATCCACTCGCCGGAAAAATACTTGAATCTAATCCGTTATTCTCAAAACTCGTCTTTGAAGGAAATTCGATTTTCTATTGTGAAAACCCAAAAGACAAAAACCTCTATATCGTTTATGTTCGGCCAAGAGGAACAAAGTTAAAAAAGGAAAGAGTTGCGAATGATGAAGTGGCTTAACATAGAGATCTTTATTAGATTTAGGTCAATTTGAAAAATGGTGCACCTTAATAGATGTATTTGGAACTGAGCTTTTGAAAGAAAAAGTGCAAGACTCTAAAATTATTGAGGAACTTTTTGATCGCCTCATTTCTTGACCTCACCCCAGTAGGTTTTGCTTGAACCAGACCTTAAAAATCATTTCCAGATACGTTGAAGTGTAAGGTCTAAGTACTCTTTTGCGGTTGGCACCTTTGAAGATAGCTTGGCCCTTCTTATTTTTAAGGAGATACCAGAAATGAAAGCATTACTTGATTCACTTGTTATCGGGATTTATCTTTCTGCTATTGCCATGGGTGGGAAATACACCCTAGCTTATATCGCCCAAAAGGTTCAATATTTGGCCTTAGAGAAAGCAGCTCAAGGCCTAGGTGACTTGGAAACTATTACTCAAAGACTCACTGGAAAAAGGCTCAATTTTTAGGGTCTATCTAACAATATTTCAAGAAGAGCGGACTTTAGTTGAGTAGTTTCGACTATTTGTAAGATTGAAGAGATTATATCGTGTCATTCATCCTAAGCTAACTTGCTGTTATTTCAGTTTTTTTAGGGGTGTTAGAATTTTACCACCCAAAGTAATCCTTACAATCGCGAATGCAAAAAATTTCAAAAACTGGGATAATATGTGTAATTAGATTTAGAAACATACTTTAATTTAAGTATATGAAGGAGAAAAAGACATGAAAATTTTTATTGCACTTGCATTGTTGGTAGGAGCGTTGACTGCTCAAGCGGGAACAAGTCTATTCATTTTAAATGTGAAATATAAAGCACATGTAAATGCTAGAAATGCTAACGTTCACTCTTTTAAGGCTAATATGATCGGAGGAGGCGGAGTTGGAGTACATACTCTTAACTTTGATGATTTCGATGAGGTGATAGTTGAAAACCCTAGCTACAAATTGACAGAGGGAGATATAACTTCAAAGAAGCTCGAATTGATTACAAAACTGGCAGACTCGAATAAAGTTAAAATTACCAATTGTGATGAAAGCACTGGTGAGATCAAATGTTATGGCTTGATTGAGTAGGCATAACTTCTAAAAAATTGCAAAAATACGAAAGCTTAAAGATTAAGAGCATCAAAATTGATGCTCTTTTTTTATGAAAGATTGTCATTTAGCCAAGCAAATCACTTCCGCTAAGTATATTAACTTCTTCTTTTATTTAAGCCAAAGCCTGATTACTTCATTCTCTGTGTTATATTGTTAGGCGGCTAAATCAAAAATAAAGTCAATATCCAGAGCTTCTGATATTTTTTGAATTGTAGCTAAAGATGGATTTGTCTTCATAGGGGCTTCTAGTTTTGCATAAGCTTGCTGACTGATCCCAATTTGCTTAGCAGTGGCTGCTTGTGAAAGCTTTTTATCTTTTCTAATTTTTCGAAGTAAGATGGCAAAAGAAATTCTGATATCAACTTCAATAGGATGGTAGTTTTTACCTTTTCTTCGTTTTGGTTCAGGAATATTAAGACCTCTATCACAGTTTGAAGCTAACCATCCTTCAAGAGCTTCCTTAGCATTATTGAGGGCATCAGATAAGTTGTTACCTTCAGTATAGCAACCTTCTAATTCAGGAAACTCAACTAGAAATGAACGAGGTGATTCTTTTGTAATTTTCGCAAAGTAAATCATTTTTTCTTAACTCCTGTTTGTTTAAGAAGCTTTGCTTCTAATCCTTTCCCTAGAGATTTGTTGGCATGAACTGGGACTGTTGCAGTTCGATTGCCTTTAACCATAATATGGTGGCTGCCGTTAACTCTCTCAAGCTTCCATCCCTGTTTCTTCAAAATTTTCACCAACTCTTTACCACTTAAAGGCATAAGGCATCATACAACCTTTAGGTTGTAATTTCAATTTATTTTATTATCCTCTGAAAAAAAGTGGAGGATCGAAATGAGTGAAAAACACCAGCTTATTGAAGAGTTTGTGGATGAACTATTTTTCTATATTTTAGAAAACAAAGAAAACATCAAAGAATGGTCTCGATGCCGTAAAGAGATTCAAGAAAGAGAGATTTTACTGACAAAATTAGTTCATAAAAAAAGAAGAAGAATCGGTAATTTTTCTCAATGATTTCAAATAGTTAAAGATGGTGCTCGGAAGAGGACTTGAACCTCCACACCTCGCGGCTTACGCACCTCAAGCGCACGTGTCTACCATTCCACCACCCGAGCACATTTTTGAATAGAAAAAATAGCTGATTTTAAGTATTTTGACAATCTTTCAAATTCGAGATGACACACGAGTCAATTTTAGGTTATGTATGAGCTTATATTTCAATTGAGGAGGGTTTTATGAAATTTGTTTTGTCATTAATACTATGTATTTGTTTTGCTCAGGGCGCGCAACTTGGTGGAGTCGAGTATAAAGAGAAAGTGCAATATAAAAATAAAGAGCTGGTTTTAAATGGTCTTGGTATTAGAGAGGCAACTTGGCTTAATATTGATGTGTACGTCGCAGCTTTATATTTAGAAAAAAAGGCCACAGATGGTTCTTCTATTTTACAAAGTCCTGAAACAAAAAAACTCGCGATGCAATTTGTGCGAGATGTGAAAAAGAAAAAAATCATCTCGGCCTACGAAGACAGCTTTGAAAAGATATTAGGTGATAATTATAAATCAAACCAGGCCGTTAATGATTTCCTCACAAAAATGATTGATATGAAAGTAGGAAGTACTATGGAGCTTGGCTTTGATGGGGAGAGCGTAGAGCTCTTTTTTAATAAAAAGCTCGTTTCAACCATTAAAGATAAAACTTTTGCTTCCAGTTTGCTTACTATTTGGCTAGGGGACTCACCTCCCAATAAAGGACTTAAAAATGGTCTTTTAGGTAAAAACTAACTAATGCTTAGCCTCTCTTTTGCCGTTATATCAGGGCTTTTTCTGGCTTCGGCCTTAACTTCAACTATATCGGCCATTACTGGCATGGCCGGAGGTGTGCTGCTTTTCTCTTTTATGACAGTTTTCATGGGCCTGGAAACGCTTATTCCGATCCATGGGCTGGTTCAATTAGGTAGTAATGCTTCAAGGCTTTATTATTTAAGAGGCCATACTCTGAAAGAAATGGTTATCTCCTTTGGAATAGGGGCCGTTCTAGGGGCAACAGGGGCCACGTGGCTAAAAACAGTTGTAAGTATCGACCCCAAATATCCTATATCAGTTGTTATTGTTTTAATTCTTTATGTTTTGTTTAAGCCCAAAAAATTACCTGAAATCATGCTGCCTTTTAAAGGATATGTCATTGTAGGTTTGCTTGCGGGATTCCTTGGTATTTTTATTGGAACAGTAGGCCCTTTTATAGCTGTTTTTTTTGTAAGAAGTGATTTAACTAAAGAACAGGTAATTTCCAACAAGGCCTTTATGCAGGCAATGATTCATATTCTTAAAATTCCGGCCTTCCTTTATTTAGGCTTTGATTTCATTCAGATTCTTCCATTGTCCTTGTTAATGATTGCGGCTTCAATTATAGGTTCCAAGTACGGAGTAAAAATATTAGAGAAGATCGAGTATAAAATTTTCTACGTCCTTTTTCGGGCGTGCTTATTTTTAGGTGCTTGCAGGCTTAGTTATAAAGTTCTTTTTTGGGGCTCAGATCAATAGGCCCCTTTTTGTACTAAGCTTTTTTATTAGATTTCTTCCAGTCTTTTTTCTTATTTTTATCCCAAGCAAACATATTGCAGTATCCTTTATCATGAACTTTTGGAAAATATTTTATTTTTTTCCCGCCTTCTTCTTTTTTAAGCATCATAGAAGCAAGAGTACAAATTTTCTTATCTTCGCAATAGTGTTTGCAGTTTGAACAAAGCTTTCCTTTGCTTGACTTGGACTCAGGAGACTCTTTCGCGTAGCCGAGTTTTCCTTCCTCAACATATTCTTCTGAATATCCGCCTACTGATTTTTTAGTTACTTTCTTGGCAGCAGTTTCACAAGCTGATGCGGCCACTGCATTTTTTGCAAATGTGGCCCCAACTAAGGTAAGTAAAGATTTTTTAAAAAAATGACGTCTGTCTAATCCGCTCATATTAACTCCAATATTAGTTAAGTTTCATTAGCGATTATGTTCTATTTTTTGTGTACTTTCAATGGTTTACGATTGCATACTTTTGTTTGGCAAGGCAAACTTTGGAATCCTGAATTATTTTGTCCAAACTGTTAAAACCTGTTAGGGTTGGCTGTTAATATTTAATTAATCAAGGAAAGCATTATGAAATTGATTGTGGCCTTAGTTTTAGTTTTATCTGTTACTGCTCATGCTAAAAAATG
>CAYGUN010000226.1:0-5010 GCA_964353025.1 uncultured Bacteriovoracaceae bacterium | reverse complement strand
CATAAGGGTCCATGAAGTTGAAACTCAGATGTTTCACTGGATCTTGCCTGCATGACTTCCATGGGAAATGCCTGTTCTGACAACAGAGGGCGGATGAGATGGTTAATTCCACTGTCTAGGATCACTAGCTTTTGACCATTGACTTCTTTGATATCATAAATTTGAGAAACATAATGGCCGTATGGCCCAATCATATAACGCCCGAGCTCCATCCAAATTTCATTAAGTTTAAAATTTTCTTTTACCTTTTGAAGAGACTGGGTAATTTGACTCCAAATCAAAGGACGTTGCTCTGGAGAGTAGGGAATTCCAAGTCCTCCTCCAACATCTAAAATTTTTAGTTCAAACCCAAGAGACTTGGAAAGCTCTAATGCTTTTTCTCCACAATAATTCCAAATTTTCTCTAGTAGTGGAGCATCTAATATATTACCCCACTGAAAAGAATGAACTCCAACGATTTCAAAGTTTTTAAATTTTTTAATATCAACTTTTTGCCAATCAGAAAGACTCAGGCCAAAAGGAGTGAGTTTATTACCACCCAATACATTATCTAATTCCATATCCCAGTTAAGCTGAATTCGAAGTAGGACTTGCGGATGGAGGTTAAGCTCTCCCGCGACTTCTTCTAGCCAGTGGAGTTGATTAATACTTTCAATAATAAAAGTTTTAACCCCTTGCTTAAGTGAGATACGAAAGAATTTTCGCGATTTCGCGGGCCCTGTGGTTAAAATACGAGATGGCCTCACACGTTGTTTCATGACTTGATGAACTTCACCATGGGAAGCGCAGTCAAAATCAATATTAAATTTAGAAACAGATTTAATGATACTGGAAAGAGGGTTGGCCTTAGTGGCATACCACAACTTAAGACCTTCAAAAGTTTGCATACTTGCAAGTTGCGCTTCAAAAGAATCGAGGTCATAAAAAAAGAAGGCCCCGGGAGTTTCCGAGGTCGCTTCAATTAATTTTTGTCGAAACAATGAATCCATTATCTAAGTGCATCCTCTAAAGCTAGAGAGGCATTACTTTTTTCATCTCTATATTTAATAATAACTGGTGTTGAAATCTGTAGTCCTTGAGTTTTGGCCCAATTACTGCCTGCGGGACGACTACCTTGCACGACAACGGCACCTTCCGGAATAGCAGCTCCTCGTTCAAGTTCACATTCATTAACCATATCATAAACTTTTACGGCCTTAGATAAAATCACACCAGGGGCGAGCACTGCATTTTTTTTCACTACGATGCCTTCAACGACAACAGTTCCGGCTCCAATAAAAACATCATCTTCAATCACAACCGGGGCCATTCCAATGGGCTCTAATACTCCACCGATTTGCACACCAGCGGATAAGTGAACATTTTTTCCAATCTGAGCACAAGATCCAACTAAGGCATGGGAGTCTACCATACTGCCTGAGTCCACATAGGCCCCAATATTAATATAAGCAGGAGGCATGATAATAACAGAGCTTGCCACATAAGCGCCACGCCTGACGGAGCTTCCACCCGGAACCATTCGCACTCCATCAGCTGGGGTAAACTCACGAGGCATAATATTATGCTTATCTACAAAGCCTTTATAAATTCCTGTGCATTCAGTATTTTTACCATCTCGAAAAGCTGCGAGTATGGCCTCTTTGACTTTAGTGTTGGCCTGCCAATTGCCTTTTTCATCTTGAAAGGCAGAACGGATTTCACCAGACTCTAATTGATTTAATACTTCTTCGTATTCACTCATAATTTATTCTCCTTTTTTGCCCATTCGCTCACACTCTTATCCGCATTTAGTAGTGGCCTGGGATCAACTAACTCAATATGAGTTAAAGGAGCTCTCAAAACGGGGGAGCTGATAACTCCTTTTTGATGTAATAATATTTTTGCAGGAATGGGGTTACTCACAATAAAAAGTGAATCAGCAGCGTGCTGCCAAGTTGGGTAGAGCCCTTTGATATTTCCTGCGATGGCCTTTTTAACATAAAGATTTGTTTCCACTGGCCACACATTGGCCATTACAGAGACGAGTCCTTTTACGTTAAAGTAACTCATTTGAGGAACCATGGCATCCTCTCCTGAGTAGATGGCCACATTAGGCAGTAGTTCTGTATAAGTTTGAAATTCACTAAGTGAACCACTGGCCTCTTTTAAGGCCCAAAAGTTTTGATGACTTTTTAATTCTTTGGCCGCCTCAAAATGAAACTTCACTCCTGTGCGGGATGGAACATTATAAAGCATACATGGTTTATTAACAGCATTCATGAGTGCTTCAAACCACTGAATCTGTCCTTGGACTCCTGGCTTGGCGTAAAGGGGAGTTGGCATAAGGTAAGAGCTAATATTTTTAAAACCTTCACAATATTTTAACCACTCAAGAGTTTCAGCTAAATTAAAACCTCCCACTCCAACCATTAAAGGAGTGGAAAGATTAAGACCGTCACTAAATTTTACGATTTCTTTTTTCTCTGCATCTGATAAGGCAAGTCCTTCTCCCGTGCTGCCTAAAACCACAACTCCATTGCCTGCGGATTCTTGTCTTTTTAAAAGTGTTTCAAAAGATTTATAATCTACATCTCCATTTTCAAGCATAGGGGTGATGATGGCCGTCCATAGGTAAGTGTCATTTAAATTCATTTTCTATCTCCCAGAAATTTTTGCTCAATGAGTTCTTGAAAATCAAAAACGCCAGAGGGTAATTCAGTATCAATTAAATAATTAGCGGCCCATAATGCACCTTTCGCAAACAGTGCCCGATCGTGTGCTTCATGGGTAATGCTTATTTTTTCAAGTTCTGTTTCAATCACAGCTTCATGGATGCCCATAACATCAGCTTCTCTAATGGAAGTAATCTCTCCATCGTAATCAAGCCACTTGGCCCAGTATTTTGCTGTTCCACTAGGTTTATCTTTTTTATGAGTGTGATGAATTTCTTTTAATTTAATTTGTGGGTTGCTCAGTAGTGGCATAAGCCGGTTAAATTGAGTAAGGGCAGCTTTGACTAGATTCATACCAAGGGAAAAGTTGTTGGCATGAATCCAGGTTGTTCCGGTTCTCATGACTTGTCTTTCCATATCATCAGTCCACTCAAAACCAGTAGAGCCTACGGCCATGGGTATTTTAGCTTCTAATAGAATGGGGAAAATTTCTAAAAAAACTTCCCCTGTTGTAAAGACAACTCCTACATCCGCTTTTTTCAATTCCTGGACATTAACGAGGTTTTTAGAATTAAAAGGCCCAATAACTTGGTGAGAGAGTTTTTCTACATAAGAGCCTGTTTTGCCTGTTCCTATGACTGCGACTTTCATTGGCTGGCCTCTTGCGTGCGAGTATTTTTTGCTTCAATAAAGTCAATATGCAAAAGATTTAAAATTTTATCTTCATCTTGAGTATTGACTAAAAAGCATAAGTTATGAGAGCTGGCCCCATGACTCACGCTTCTAATATTAAATTCTCCGAGAGAAGAGAAGGCGCGGGTTCCAAGCCCTGGAGTGAAATGCATATTATTTCCAATGAGTGCGATTAGAGAAAGGTTTTGTTCGACTTCTACATGGCAGAAGCTTGATAATTCTTTTAGCATTTCTTGGTTGAAAACAAATTCGCCGCCACAACCATTATTATTTCCATCTAAAGTAAGAGCGACCGATGTCTCACTTGTTGTTACCATATCGACGTTGACTTTAAATTTGGCCAGGATAGAAAAGATGTTCGCCAGAAACCCGTGAGTTCCCACCATCTTGACACTATTTAAAGTTAAAAGTTTTTGATTACTTCTTTTGGCCAGAGCACGAATAAAAGGAGTGGACTTGGTTGAACTTACCACCCAAGTTCCTTGAGCATCACTTTCGCCAGAAGAGCCAACAAAAATAGGGAAGCCCCCGCGCATAGCGGGCATCAAAGAAGAAGGATGAAGAACTTTGGCCCCAAAACTCGCAAGCTCGGCTGCTTCTTGATAAGTGATTTCCTCAATTCTTTTGGCATTGGGATTTATTCTTGGATCAAGGGTGAAGATCCCTGTCACATCAGTCCAAATATATAAAGATTCCGCACCTACAGCTTCTGCGATAAGGGCCGCTGAATAATCACTTCCCCCACGACCAAGAGTGGTGGTTTGTCCCACTTCATTACTTCCAATAAAGCCTTGAGTGACAATCGTTCTGCCGGCCTTTAAATGAGGCATGACAAAGATATCGGCCATTTTTTTCATTTTTTCAATATTGGGAGTTGCTTTTAAAAAGTCCGAGTTTGTTTTGACGAAGTTTCTCGCATCCACGCATTCTGAGGGAAGTCCCACATTATTCATGGCCTGGGTAAAAAGCAGTGAGCTTATTCGCTCGCCATATGAGTAGAGTTCATCTTTGTAAGCATCTCTATATTTTTCATCGGCCATCAGTAAATTCATAAATGAAGATCGGGCCTCATCAATTAAGAATAGAACTTTACCTTGGATATCTCCTGAGGCCAGTAGTTGAGTGGCAATTTCTAAATGTTTTTCTTTAAGCTCTTTGAAGATACTGTCAATGGATTCAGAGATGGTGGTATTTCCATAGTCAGCTGACTCAATTAATTTATTAAAAAGATTAGTGGTTCCAGAAGTAGCACTAACGACAACAACTTGAGCTTTGGTTTTCTTTGCGACTTCTGCACTTTTTAACATGGCAGCAGCATCTTTTACACTTGTTCCACCAAATTTTGCGACGATTAAACTCATTTTATACTCCAAAGTATTTATGCGAGAGTTCTAAATTTTTAATGGCAGCTCCAGCTGCTCCTCGAACCAAATTATGTCCCATGGAAATGAATCCGACAACATTAGCGCTGCCACCTTGCTTGATTCTGCCAATATGAGCTCTCTGGTCATTATGGGTCAAATCTCGTGCAGGTTGAGGTCTAAATTCATTAGTGTGAAGCTTATAGGCATCAGGTAATTCTTTTTGGGCCTTTTCAAAGGCCATGGTGACTTTTTCGGCAGAGACGTCTTCTTCAAAGAATACATGCATGGCCACAGTATGGCCG
>CAYGUN010000225.1:0-5031 GCA_964353025.1 uncultured Bacteriovoracaceae bacterium | reverse complement strand
ATATATAGCAGCAAATTCCCGGGCAAACCCGTAGTGTCCCCACAGGTCAGGTCTATGAGTAAGCGATTTATTATCAATATCAATAACAGTATCAGATTCCTTTCCAAGGTAGGCCGCAAAATCTTGACCAACTTTGGCAGTAACAGGTAACTCCATCAAGCCTTTATTCCCTTCTCCAAGTCCAAGCTCTGTTTCAGAGCAAAGCATTCCATCTGATAAAATGCCGCGAATTTTCTTAGGTTCCAGTGTAAAACCAATAGGTAGAGTGGTTCCAATAGGAGCATAAGGTACCTTAAGGCCTTCTTTGACATTTGGGGCCCCACATACCACTTCTCGGAACTCTTTCTCTCCACAGTCAAATGTGACAAGGTTAAGTTTATCCGCTTCAGGGTGGGGTTTAACAGATTTAATCTGGGCCACTTTAATTTTTTTAAGAAAGGCCCCTGTGGTTTTGACATCTTCAACTTCTGCTGTGGCCATAGTAAGGTCATTGGCCAAATCATCGTGGGCAATCTCAGGCAAATCAACAAAGTCTTTAATCCAATTAACTGATATAAGCATAAATTCCTCTTAGTAAGATTGAAACTGGGAGATAAAACGTAAATCCCCTGAGTGAAAATGGCGAAGATCATCAATGCCATACTTCACCATGACTAGACGATCAAGCCCTAGGCCAAAAGCAAAGCCATTATATTTATCCGGATCAATTCCCCCAGATCTTAGAACGTTAGGGTGAACCATTCCGCAAGGTAGTAACTCTAACCATCCACTATGCTTAGATTCTCCTTTACCTGGTTTTTTCCAGCGAATATCCAGCTCAAAGCCAGGTTCTACGAAAGGAAAGAACCCTGGACGCAGGCGGATTTCGAAATCTTTCTTAAATATCTCTTTTAAAAGAGTCTTCATAAAATAGATAAGGTTTGAAACTGTAATATTCTCCCCTACCATCATGCCTTCAAGTTGATGAAAGCACATCTCATGGGTGGCATCAGTTCTTTCATTCCTAAAAACTTTTCCAGGGCCCACAAAAGCAAAAGGAGGTTTACGAGTCGTCATCCCTCTTACTTGAATGGTGGAAGTATGAGTTCTAAGCAAGTGTTTCTTGTCTTGAAACCAAAAAGTATCCTGCATATCACGGGCCGGATGGTCGCCTGGAATATTTAAGGCCTCAAAATTATGAAACTCATCTTCAATATGAGGTCCATCTAAGACTTCAAAGCCCATGGAGAGGAAGATATCCTCAATCTCACGCTGAATAGTAGAAACAGGATGAAGCCCAGCTGCTTGGAGCCCTTTTTCTAAAACAGAATCCGTTAATGAATAATCAATCTTATTTTCTTCTAATTTTGCATTAATTTCAGCTATTTCAAGTCTCTGAATGCGCTCTTGGACTAATTGCTCGATTTCATTTTTATACTGGTTGGATTTCACTCCAATGGTCTTTCTCTCATCAGGAGTTGCATCCTTTAACGATTTTAATATCTCAGATAAGGCCCCTTTCTTACCCAAAAGCTGGGCCTTAAGGTTTAAAACATCCGCCGTCTTTTCGGTCGTTAAAATTTGAGATTTAAAGTCATTATAGAGCGATTCTAGTTTTTCTAACACAATCATATCCTTTGGTGCCACAAGACTAACAAATCCAGCACCCATAGAAAATAGCTAAAAACAAAGCTCGCTGCTTCAAAGTAAGTTAAGTTTGTTAATGCTTTTCTTTGTTCAGCAGGAGGAGTTTATTACAACAAAAACAAGGCAACGCAGCATTTAGGCGATAAAAGCCAATCCTCCACAAGCCCTGTTATTGCATTTCCTTAAGTTTTGCTCGCCAAGAATTAAAGATTTTGATTTTTTCATCATCCCGGTAGTCAGGATAAGTCCAAGGCAAAGATTTAAAACTTCCTGCTTCAAAAATATAAGTCAGATCTGAATAGATTCCATTAGATAAATAAACTCGGTGAGAGTAAGGCTTTCCTGTTGCTAATTGAAAATTCTCAAGAGACAGAAAGCCAATATCAAGATTAATGATTCTCTTCCCATCAACCATATATTTGCGTTCTAGATCATCAGCCCATAGTTTTGCGGCCACAAATTCACTGCGGGGCCGGGGTTTAAAATCAATAACAAAAAAACGTTTGAGATGTTCCCCCATCTCTTTGGCATAATAATCTCTTAGTGGATTAAACAATGGGATAAAGGTGTCACTGATATCGTAATTTTTTGACCAAAGATCACTACATAAGGTTTCATTAGTCTTTTCTGAATTAAAAAGAAAGCTTCCAAAAACAAAACCAGGAGTTGGTTCTAGTAAATCACTCACGAATGCTTATTCTTTGCCTTAAGCGCGTCAAAATACTGAGTTAGCTCATCACGAGTGACATTGGCCGTTCCTTTCTTGCCAACGACAACACCAGAAGCGCAGTTTCCAATCCAAGCAGCCTCTTCAAGGGTTCCACCAGCTGCCAGAGTTGAGCAAATAGCACTAATGGCCGTGTCTCCTGCACCGGAGACATCAAAAACTTCATTGGCCACTGTTGGAATAATTTTAATTTTGCCATCTCCATCACGATCAAGCAGGGCCATCCCATCAGAACCTAGAGTGATAATAAGTTTTTTAAGATCTAACTTGTCGACTAGAACTTCAGCTATCTGGTGAACATCTTTGGCCGAATGGTAACCTAAGGCCTGGGCCATGAGTTGTGACTCAACAAAATTAGGTTTAAGTAAGTCGCAGCCTTTATAATAATCAGGAGGTGTTGTTCTGGATGGGTCAACTGCAATGAGTTTACCTTTGCCGCTAAATTTTTCAATCAGCTTTTGGCAAAGATCTTTTGTAATCAGTCCTTTTCCATAATCTTCAATAATAAGTAGCGAGTGGTTACCGTAAAAATCCTCTAGACGAGTGAGAATCTTTTTAAAAGAGTCCTCATCCAACTCTTCATTCGTTTCATAATCAACGCGGCAGATTTGTTGCTGACTAGTTGTGACTCTCTCCTTGAACGTTGTCATCCTTGTAGCAGAACGCACAATCCCCCAAGTCTTAAGCCCCTCTTCTTCTAATAATGCTTCAAGCAAAGTTGCATTATTATCATTTCCCACCACTCCACAAAGAGTTGAATTCACCCCAAGACTTTGGAGGTTATCAGAAACGTTTGCGGCCAAACCAAGTTTGCACCACTCTTTTGAAACTTCTAAAACAGGGACAGGGGCTTCCGGAGAGATTCTTTTCACATTACCATAAGTATATTTATCAACTCCGATATCTCCCACGACCAAAATAGGTGCGAGTTTTTCAAATTCCGAAGTTAATTGGGTGAATCGTTCTTTTGAAGGTAGCACTTTTAAATCCTTTTTTACTCTAAAAAGCTTTTTGCTATTTCGAGGATATTATTGACCTCAATTCTATCCATACATTCATAATATGGACACCTATGTTCTGTACAGTTTTCCAACTCAGCGCATACGACTTGAGGCAGCACAATTTTAGTCTGAGAGGCATCTCGATGAAAGGGGGCCCATCTAAAAGGAGAAACAGATTGAAGAGGTAAGTAAAAACCAATTGTTTTAACCCCGATTGCATTGGCCAAATAATAGGCCCCAGTACTATGGCCTAAAAACAAAGAAGAGTGAGAAAGAACTTCCATATAGTGACGAAGCCCTTTAATTGAACCATCAAAGTAATAAACCAAATTCTTAAGATTTTGGTTTTTCTTCTTACCTAATTGATAACGAATACCTTTAAGAAACTCTTCGTCCTTTGGGGTATGCGAGACGATATAAGTATAAGTATTCGGAGCATGTTTTTCCATTTTCTCAATGAAGCGGCCAAAGTTTCGAGACGACCAGTGAGGGTGCATGCCCGAAGCTCCAGGGTGGATAAAGATAAACTTATCACGCAGTTTAATACCCTCATCTCCAATTGTTTGCTTGAATTCTTCAAAGGACTTAAGAGCAGACATTTTATTTACAATAACTTGGGTGTCTAACTTTGCTTTTTCGCTGGCGATATATTCAATTCCAATAGGACGCAAGAGATTGAGATTATATTCTGTTTCATGCATCTCAAGTAAATCTCTTCTTTGCCGTTGGGATCTATTTAAAAAAATTCCATTCCAAAAACCGCCTTTTCTTCCGGCGCGAATAGGAATCCTCCGCAAAAAGGCCACCAGGTTAGCAGTTCTAGAGCCACCAAAATAAACATAATGAGTAAATTTTTGGCCTTTAAATTTTTTCCACATTAAAGAAAAATAATTAAAGCCAAAAATATCATCTCCCACCACCCATAAATCATCAATAAACGGATCTTCACTAAAGACATCGCGTCCCTGTTCGTTGGCCACAACTGTGATGTGAGCATCTTTGATTTTTTCTTTAATAACTCTAAGAACCGGAGAGAGAAGAATCATTTGACCAAGAGATTCAGGAAATTTAATTAAAAGTCTCATGTTTGTTATTAATCCAATTGGTGATAAAGCTTTTTAATTTTATCGACTACCTGCCCAATTGTCATGCCTGATGTGTCAATCTCAATAGCATCTTGGGCCTTCTTAAGCGGAGCAATATCGCGACTAGAGTCTCTTTTATCTCTTTCAATTATATCTTGTTCGATTTCTTCAAGACTAAATTGAGTATCCCCTCTTTCTTGAAGCTCACTAAATCTGCGCAAGGCCCTTTCATGGGCAGAAGCTGTTAAAAATACTTTAAGCTTGGCTTGAGGAAAAATCACCGTCCCTATATCTCGTCCTTCTAAAACTGACTCAGACTTTAGAGCAATTTCTCTTTGTTTTTTGGCCAAATAATCTCTAATAAAAGAGTAACCCGAAACAAAAGAGGCCATCTTTGAAACTTCATGCTCGCGAATCTTCGAGGTCAGATCTTCCCCATCAATTCTGATGAGAATATTTTTTGTCGGAGAATATTCAAAGTCGCATTCAGAAAGAAAGGTATTTACTTTGCCAACTTCCAATTTTTTTAAATCAAAACCTTTTTGGCTTAAATAATGCCCCAAGCCCCTAAACATTGAGCCTGTATCTATAT
>CAYGUN010000224.1:0-5097 GCA_964353025.1 uncultured Bacteriovoracaceae bacterium | reverse complement strand
TTTTACTTTTTTCAACGCTCGTCATAGATTTTGTCTCTGCCTCGTATGATTATGAAATGAGTGAAAATACTTGTGAGAGTTCTTTCTCTTGTGAGCAGGTTGACTTACATAATTCTAACATTCCTGAGCACAAAGAAAATCATGGGGATAAGCACTGCCATTGTCATGCAGGTCATTCTCATATTGTTGTTTTAAGTTTTGCAAAAATTAAAAAAACTAATGAATCTGCTATAAACAAAGTCAACTTCCCGATTCTAGACACAAAGAATACACAAAATTACATTTCAGAAGTTATTCGTCCTCCTATATCTTAATTATTCAAATTTAAATCAAGAACATTAAACTTTTTTTAAGGAATGAAGTATGTATTTGCGCTTACTCATTGTAGTCACGCTGGTTTGTGGTGCTGCAATAGCTGAAGAAAAATGTAGTATTGAAAATATTCAAAGCTTCTATCAGAGGGTGAAAGAACAAGGCCCAATGAGACAAGAGGCCCTTAGCCGGAAAGAACAAGCATCTGCAAGTATTGAGGTGGCCAAACAAAGGCCAAATCCGGATGTTGATTTTGAATATCTCAAAGGGGATCAATTTGGAATTGATACCAATACTTATTCTCTTTCAGTAAGACACGTTATTGAATTCGGAGGAAAGAGGGATAAAAGAATTTTGAAGGCCAATAGCTTTTCGCAATACGCATCTACTAAAATAGGCCTAGAGCTTTATAAGGCAAACTTGGAAGCTATTATCAACTTCCAGCGAGTTGCTCAGCTAGATTTAACAATACCTTCTTACCAAGAAGCAATTCATACATTTGAGAAAATCACAAAAAAACTTTCTTCAAGGAAGAGACTTAATCCTGAAGAAACCGTTTCTCTTTCAACATTAACATTGGCTGCAAATGATTACAGAGCACAGTTAAATGACTTGGAAAATGAAAGAAACCTACTTGTTGGTGAATTGGAATTTTTATCAGGTTGCACAAACCTAAATTTAAAATATCAAATTTTGAAATACGAAGAATTAAGCAATTTCTTAGTTAGTGAGAAGAGTGATGGTCTACTCAAGCTCGAAGACTTGAAGGTAACGATGGCCCAAGCTGATGTTGAAATAGAGAAATCTAAAGGTTACTCAAATATTTCAGTTGGCCCTTCATTTGAACATCAAATTGTGGGCAACGACAGCTTCACTTCAGCAGGAGTATCAGTCACTTTTGCTTTGCCTTTATTTCAGACAAATGATGGGGGAAAACTAGAAGCATTAAGAAAGGAAAGAGCACAGAGAGTTCAATCAAGAAATAAAATAGGAATGCTTAATATAAGAAAGAAGAGGTTGTTAGATAAATATAAGCGTTCACTTCGTACCCTGAAAAGAATGCCTAATTTAAAAGATATAGAAAAAAAACATGCCAAGGCAGAGAAGCTCTTTGCCAGAGGTGTTGTGTCAATACCAATGACAATAGAATCACATAGACAGCAGATAGATTTTTTAAACTCTCGTTTTGAGACAGAGAACGATCTATTGACCACATTTGCAGAAATAACCCTAATTGATGGTGAAACAAACTCACTAGAGAACTTATTTTAACTGGAGAAGTAATATGAAAACAATTTTAATAATGACATTAATAGTTTTATCACTCTTTTCTTGTAGTAAAGGCGGAGATGAAAGACTTGCAGAACAAGAGGGTATTAAATCTCAACAGCAAATTGAAGCTCTGAGAGATTATGAAGATAGTCGTACAGCTGGTTCTGAATCCAGGTTGAATAAAATAAAGCATTTTATTCAGGCAACCTCAGGAGTCTTTTTTGGAGAAGTTGAAATTAACAGTGTGAGATATGAGATTAGACTAGAACTTGAATCGAAAGATCCTATCTTTTTTTATGATAGAACAAGAACTAAAGAAGAAATTGAAAAAGACCAAGAAGGAATTTACTATGTAGCGCAAATCAAGATGCTTGATCTTAGAGTTGGAGAAGAAGAAGGGGCCATCCCTTGTACTGTAGTTGGTAAACTACCTGATTATGAAAATGGTACAGTAAGTTTTACTTCTGAGAAATGTTCAAACTCATTTAAGGTAAGTCTATCGGATAATATGGTAATCAGTGATGCTGCTGAAATGATTACTAGAGCAAAAGAGCTATCAAACGAAGTTATTAGCAATCAAATTGAACAAGTAGATATCTTAACAGGAGTTATATCTCCTGGGATTAGTATGAAAGATTACATATTCAAACTAAAGAGGTTATAGATGAAATTATTATTAATTATTTTATCTTTTATCATTGTTGAGAAAACTTTTTCTCAAACAACAATGGTTACTTTACAAGATGTTGCAAACAAAATTAAAAACTCTAATTTTAAAGTGCTGGAGAATGCTCAAAGAGTTTACCAAGCAAAAGAGACAATAACTTTCAGTAAAAGAAACTTGCTTCCCAAATTAAATCTTTGGAATGTAATGAAGTTACCTATTGATTGGACTTCAGCGATTGATATTGTTCAAGATATAGCTCCATTCCTAGTGCCTAACAACTGGTTTCGTCTACAACAGAATAAATCTTTGTACCTGGCACAAGAGGAACAATACCGAGCTTTATGGGCCAATGAAGTCATGACAGCAAAACTTCTTTTCTTAAATACTTTAAGGGATAAAAGCTTTCTTGATGTATTAGAAACACAGAAGAAGCAAATTTCTGACTTAGTTAAAATTGTTAAAACAAGACAGCTTGTAGGCAATGTTGACCCTCAAGTGGCAAGTTTTTTACAAATTAGAGAGTTAGAGGTTAAGGAAGATGTTCGTGTTCTTAAAAGATTAGTGTTTGAAGAGAAAAAAGCACTGTCTTATTTAATGGGAGTTGATCAAGAAGAGGATATTGAGCTTGAAAATGTGGAGTTACCTAAAGTTGAGGATTTGGATGCTATAAGTTATTCAACATTTATTTTCAGGGCGATAGAAATTTCTCCTGAATTAAGGCAATACGAATATTTGAAGGATGCTCTTAAGAAAGTAAAAAAAGAAATAAGCTTTTCGTTTTTAGGCTCATCTACAACAGCAAGGGGAGCATCTGGTGGTGTGTTTAATAATATTCCTCTACAAGATGGCCTTGGTTTTGGAGCTGGAGCAAGTCTCCGGATAAGAAAAAGTGAAGAGTTTATTCTTACACTGAATTCAGATGCAACTAAAGAAGTTATCAAGAAAAATCTTTATAATTTAGTCTATAATTTTAATTCTCTTGTGGGAAATATTGATAGTCAAAACGAAAGGTTTTATTTGGCAGCAAGCAATTATCGAAGAATTAAATCAAGGCTTATTTTAGGGATAGACTTTGACCCTTATGAAATTCTAACGAGTATTGATAATTTGGCGGATGCTTCTATTTCACTTTCAAATTACCAATATGAAGTAGTTACATCTATGGAGAAATTGAAGAGAACCATTTTTAACGGTGATTACTCCATGAATGAAGTTATGCTTGAATCACTTCTAAAGGAGGTACAATAGTGAAAAAGAATATTCTATTCATCGTTTTGAGTCTTTTGCTAGTTTCTTGCAAATATGAAGAATCTTTTAAGCAGCTCTCAGAACTCGAAGCGAAGAAAATCCTTGTAGAAGAAGTATTGGCGGTTGATTTAACGGAAGATGGCCAGTTAAAAATTAAAGACTATTTTTCAACTATTAAAGTACTGGCTTATGAAATTAAAGACAATAAAAAGATGAGTAAGTATCTTCATCGAAAATTCAGTGAATATTACAAACAAGACTTTTGCTCGAAATCTATTTTAGATTCTGAGATCCATAGGCTTCTTGTTGAAAAATGCACAGTCAGTGGTTTTTATATTTGTTCTGAGGAAATGAAAGCTTACAAGGATATATTGAAATCCGTAAAATCAGTATTTTCAAGCGAAGAATTAGAAATCATTATTAAAGATCAAAACTGTAGAGAGAAATTAATTAATTTGGGAGTATTAAATGAATAAGATTATATTTTGTGTTCTATTTTTAACTTTATCTGTTAGCAATCGATCTTACTCATCAGAGAAAGTGAAAGGCGATTCTAGCGGAAAGCATGAGCATCTTGAGAAAGAGGGAAAAGATCACGATGAAGGAAAAAATCATGACGAAAGTGGAGGCGAGCATGCAGACCATGGCAATGAGGGAGGCTCAGAACATGAAGGACACGATGATAAAGACGAGCATGCTGGCCATGGTGAAGAAGGTGGAAAGTCCGTTGGTAAAGGCAAGGCCATAGAGGCGGTTGATAAAGTGAAGGGGTTTAAGCTTTCAAAAGAGGCCATTAAGTCTCTTGATTTAAAGCTTCAAACGGTTAACGGAGATGAATTTACAATTGAAAAATCAACTCTTGTTGCTTCAAAAGATCTTAAAGGAATATACCGCTTTCGCGGTGGTTTCTTTAAATTTCTCCCTATTGATTTAAAAAAGGAAGTTAATGGGAAATATTTAGTGAAAGTAAAAGGTGTTGAGTTTGGCGACCAAATTGTTATTGATGGGGTTGGACTCTTAAGAATTACAGATGTTTTTTCGACTGATTCATCCAATTACGGACATTCACATTAATTAAAGGTTAAAGCAGATGATAAATAAAATTATAGAATTCTCCGTTAATAATAGAATGTTTGTTTTTATGGCGACAGCATTACTTTTAATATTTGGATATAAGTCATTTCAAACTTTGTCTATTGATGCAGTCCCAGATATTACAAATACTCAAGTCCAGCTAAATACTCAAGTTAAAGGGCTTGTTCCGGAAGAAATTGAAAGAATGGTTACCTTTCCAATCGAATTTTCCATGAATGGGATTCCTGGAGTTGAGACGATCCGTTCTATTTCTAGATTTGGTATCTCACAGGTAACAGTTATTTTCAAAGAAGGTGCTGATATATTTAAAGCAAGGCAGCTTGTGAGTGAAAAGTTACAGAATATTGAATTGCCTGATGGAGTTGTTCCCGAAATGGGGCCACTGAGCACAGGGCTTGGTGAAATTTTTCATTACTCTATCATAGCCAAAGAGCCAGAAACTGATCCTGAAAAGAGATTGATTCAATTAATGGAGCTTCGTTCGCTGCAAGACTGGTATGTAA
>CAYGUN010000223.1:0-5101 GCA_964353025.1 uncultured Bacteriovoracaceae bacterium | reverse complement strand
ACCTTAATGGAGACTATACCCTCCGTTATTTCAATCTAGAAAATGAGGAGTCTGATACCGAAAGACTACAGGGGGCATTAACCCTAAATCTAGGTTTTAACTTTGGTGATAAATTTTCCCTTAATTCTGTTTTAGTTCAAACCCCAGCATTAGGTAAACGTTTTTATACTTTATATGACTTCAATGATGGCATTAAACCTGAACTCTTAACCCAAGATGGCCCAAGTTTATTGCCGGCACAGTTTTTTACGCAAAAAATCTATGGAGAATATGATAATGGCAAAACAAAAATCCAAGTAGGAACTATACCCAGAGTGGCATTACCAAAAAGTATGGCCAATGATGGTTCATTGGAAAACTCATTCGCTGGTAGCAATGTTTGGATTGATGGTGCTCGTTTTGCTACTAATATTTCTAAAAATGAGAAACCAATAATCGCGATACTCACTGTTGGATCGATGAATGAGAGAAGCACAGCACTCAAAGAGAGAAAAAACTATATTGATATAGACTATGTGGAAGCCCAGCTTGATATTTCTAGCTGTAATGGTGGCCTAATTGAAATTGCAGCAGGAGTTGCTGATGCTCAAGCCTTTGCACGAACTGCTGCAGAGAAAACTCTGGATTTATCTAATAATATTCTTCTGACACTCTATCAAGAAAGCCTATATAACCTAAATGAAAATGAACTTGCATTAATACTTGGTTATCAAACTGACCTATTGCAAATGCTTAAGCCTGAACTTGCAGGACGATTAAAACTTAGAATGGAGTTTGGTTATATTGCTGAAAATATCGGAGTTCGTGGAGAAGGTGCAAATGATGCCTTTCTACCAAACGAAAGATTTCGCATCGTTTTAAATGGTAAAGCAGATAAGGAAGGTAAACTCAAATGGTTTGCCCAGAAAGATATTGGTTATACTAAAATTCTTCAAGGAGGGTTTAAATACAACTTTAGTGTTAAAAAAAATGACTGATATTGAATCGCGCTGCACAATAAACTCAATTACAAAAAAATAAAACAAACTTTATTGCCATAGTCCTCCATTGCCAGTATTTTTCTTTCATGGCCGAGATTGAAAACATTCGTGAAGCGCAAAAGCGATTCTTAGACATTCTTAAAAATGATGGAAAGAGCTTTAATACTCTAAAAAACTATAGAACGGATCTAGAGTGTTTCAACCAATTCCTTTATGCTCGCCAGGAAAACTACCAGCTCTATGATTTCAACCACGAGAAAGTTAAAGAATATACTAGCTATATTGATAACAAATATAACTCTGATAATTCTAAAAGACGTCGTGTTCAAGCACTAAGACTTTTCTTTGATTACCTTGTAAATAAAGGACATTTTTCAGAGAATCCTATTAGAAAAATACCTGTTTCACCAAAAGTTTTAGATGCTCCTAACCCAACTCCTTTGTTGGATGTGATGAGACTGTTTAATTACTTAAACGAACAAGTAGAGAAAACTGAAGGTCTATCAAAGCTTATTGCTTTAAGAAATCTTTTTGTTTTTCATCTTATCTATGGTGGTGCACTTAAAGTCTCTGATATTGCAAAGCTTAAAACTCAAAATATTCTTGCATCAAATAATGGATACCGTGTTTTGGTTCACCATCCAAAAAGAGACTCTTACACCATTCCACTACTTGATACTTTTGAAAGCTTTTTTGAAAGATATAAGAATGAGTTTGATGCTCACATGAAAAAAACAGACTTAGTATTTGATAATCTTCTTTTTAACGCTAATCCTTATAGAATTCTCTCTGGAGGACTTTCTCCTCGAGGCATTGAACTAGCTTTCAAAGAAATCAGACATAAGCTTAATATTCACCTTACTCCAAAGTCGCTTAGACAATCTTGTATTTTTAGATGGCTTGGAAAAGATGTTTCTCATATTACAATTCGCGAATGGATGGGAGTCACTCCATCTTATTCACTCTTGCCCTATGTGAAGTTATTCCAAGAAAGAACTGAAGAATTTCGTTTCACTAAGCCTTCAGCTTTCACTCTGCAATAAATTGTTAGAATATTTTTAGTTCTAAATGTCCGCCTCTTTAGCTAGGATATTCCCATGTACGGAAGCATCGGGGGGTTTATACAAACCACAGGGAGAGAAATATGTATCAATTACTTGCAGTGTCACTATTGGTGGCATCTTTTCACGCGCAAGCAAAGCTTGCAGTTGTTCATGAATTAGAACTCAAACCAATTCAATTTAAACAAACAAGACAATCAGACCTGGTTTTAAAAAATGCCAAAGATACTGAAATGGAAGCCGCCCAAGCAGCATCACCTGCAGAGACTTTTTTTTGGCAACACTTATCCCCAAATGATGGCTTTGAGGGAACTCAGTCAGACAGGGCCTATGATGAATTAGGACTTACCCACTCGGAAGAAGTTGTCGTCGCCGTTATTGATAGTGGTGTTGATATTGAGCATGAAGACCTGATTGGAAAAATTTGGGTTAACGAAGGTGAAATACCGGACAACGGCATCGATGATGATGGCAATGGCTATATCGATGATGTTCACGGTTGGAACTTTATCGGAGGCGCTGATGGACGCAATATTGGGGCTGACAGTTTAGAAGTGGCCCGTGAAGTTAAAAGACTCACAACTCTTAAGAAGCAAAGACAGGGCCAAGGCTATGACCTCTCAATTGAAGAAGAAGAACTTCTGGCACGAGTTCAAGCTGAAGTGGATGCAAACTATAAGCCTGCTAAAAAAGAATATGATAAGGCCATTAGTGCAAAGTCAGATTACAAGGCCTTCTCAGATGTTGTTTTAGCAAAGACCGACTTAGTTGAAATTTCCATTCCAGCTTTAGAAAATCTCATTTCTATTGATGAAGAAGTAAACGCTGCCCGTGATAGGCTGATTGAAATCCTGACCAACTACAGAAGTGAATCAACAATTCAAGCTTATATCGATTATTACGGAGACTCTGTTAATTATTATTATAATATAGACTTCGACCCGCGGGCCGAAATCATTGGCGATGATTACCTAGATGTGAATGACAGATATTATGGAAATAACGATGTGACTGGACCAGATGCGGATCACGGAACTCACGTCTCTGGAATTATTGCCGCTAATCGCGATAACTCTGTTGGGATGAAAGGTATTGCAACCAACGTAAAAATCATGGCCATCCGTTGTGTACCCAATGGAGATGAGCGAGACAAAGATGTGGCAAACTCTATTCGTTATGCTGTTGATAATGGGGCCCATATTATTAATATGAGTTTTGGGAAGGCCTATTCTCCCTATAAAAAGATGGTTGATGATGCTGTAGCATACGCTGCTTCAAAAGGTGTTCTTTTAATTCACGCTGCCGGAAACGATGCCAGTAATAACGATTTAGGGCATAACTTCCCGACTGATATTTCACTTAGTGGTGTGAACTATCCAAACTGGATTGAAGTAGGTGCTTCAACTTGGGATAATGGCGCTCTTATTTCAGCACCTTTTTCAAACTTTGGAAAAGTCCAAGTTGATATTTTTGCTCCTGGTTTTCAAATTTATTCATCTGTTCACCATGGTGGAACAAAAAATGAGTACGCAAAATACAATGGCACAAGTATGGCCTGTCCTACTGTTGCAGGCGTTGCAGCCCTTGTTGCGGGACAAAACGCAAGACTACGTGACAATGCCGTTGCTTTGCGTGAGCTTTTGCTGCAAACTTCACGTCGTCACCCTTTAAGTGAAGTGGTTATCCCAAATCACGAAACAGATGCATTAAGTAAAACCTATGTTCAAATCCTAGAAAACGATATTAATCCTTTCTTGGTTTTTGCAGATATGGGTATTACTCCTCTGATGGGCTTTTTCTCCCAATTGTCCGTTTCAGGTGGAGTTGTTGATGCTTATGCCGCACTTAGCATAATCGATACAACACTTTTATAGAATATAAGGGGAGCTTTCGCTCCCCCCGTTCATTCGGAGACAACTTAAGTTAATGCTAATAACGATTCTATTTTTTAAAACTAACTAGCTGAAATATCTAAATAGCTCACTGGTGCAGGTAAAATAATCCTTTAAAAGCTATAAAAACTACCTAAATTCAGAGACATAACGCAACAAGTCTCATTGACTCGCCCTTCCCCCTGGGGTATATCCCTTCCATGTCTTTAGTTGATGAAACATTCATGAAAACCTGTTTTGAACTGGCCCGCAAAGGAGCTGGTTCAACTTCGCCAAATCCATTGGTTGGAGCAGTTATTGTTAAAGGCGGAAAAATCATTTCAACTGGGTATCACGCAAAGTCTGGACAGGCCCACGCGGAATTAGATGCGATTAACAATGCGAGAGAATCTTTAGAAGGCGCGACTCTGTATTGCAACTTAGAGCCTTGTTGCCATACCAATAAAAGAACACCTCCTTGTGCCCAAAGAATTATTCAAGAAAAAATAGCAATGGTTGTAGTTTCAAACCTAGATCCCAACCCAATGGTTGCCGGAGAAGGTCTCAAGCTTTTACAAGAAGCTGGTATTGAAGTCGTGAGTGGTGTTTTAGAAGAAGAAGGGTCAGAGTTAAACGAAATCTTCTTTAAAAATATGCGTGAGCAAAAACCATTTATACACCTTAAAGTTGCTCAAACCCTAGATGGGAAAATTGCGACAAAAAGTGGTGATTCTCAATGGATAACAAACGAGGGAGCTCGCAGAGAAGTTCATCAGTTAAGAGCAAACTACGATGCTATTTTAATTGGGGCCGCTACCTTAAGATCTGATAATCCAAAACTTACTATTCGCTTAGATGGAGCCCCACGGGCAAAGTATAGAATTGTTCTAAGCCAAAGTGGAAACCTCCCACTAAAAGCCAACCTCTTTAATGATGAGTTTACTGCTCAAACAATTGTAGCTCTCCCTGAAAACATTTTTGAAACTCATGAAACACTCATAAGTAAACTTAAAGAAAAATCAGTTCAAGTCCTCTCAATCAAAGAAGATTTAAACGATTTAATGCAAAAGCTCTATGAAATGAAAATTTGCTCTGTCCTCGTTGAGGGTGGACAAAACATAACCACAACTTTTATTGATAAAAAACTCTATGACAGAATCAGCTTCTTCATTGCCCCTAAAATATTGGG
>CAYGUN010000222.1:0-5114 GCA_964353025.1 uncultured Bacteriovoracaceae bacterium | reverse complement strand
CGCAACATTACTATATGATAAACGAGGAATCTCAGGTCTTCGGAATATTAATGCCTCTTTTAGTAATAATCATATCACCTCAATTGTGGGCCCTAGTGGTTCAGGTAAAACAACCCTACTCAATGTCCTCTCAGGTAAACTAACGCTAGACTCAGGCAATATAAGTAAAGAAAACTTTAAGGTGGTGACGCTCGAACAACACTTTGACTTCGATGGTGAGCAAAAAGTGTTAGAAGCATTGACTAAAGACTCATCTCGTCCAGATGATACAATCGAAGAAGTTCGCTTTTGGCTAGATGAACTTGAAATTACCAACGAGATGAATAAGAAATTAAATGAACTCTCCGCTGGTCAAAAACAAAGAGTTCATATCATTAGTGCACTCATCCAAAAACCTGACTTTCTTCTTTTCGATGAACCATTTGGCCATTTGGATATAGCAATAAGAAAAGAAATTATCAGTAACCTGCTTCCAAATCTTGTGAAAAAAAATATTGGTGTTATATGGGTAACTCATGATTTAATCAGCGCTTTTTGCTTTAGCGATAAAATGGCAGTTATGAATTATGGAGAAATTCTACAATTTGATTCTCCAGAGAATATATACAACAGACCATATTCACTTTTTGTGGCCCAATTTACAGGTGAAGCAAATATTCTTTTAGCATCAAGTCGTAATAAATTGCTAAATTCAATACTAAGTAAACCTGAAACTGACATGGCCTCTGGTAGCAAAACACCTATGTATCTCCTTAGGCCAGAACGATTATTGATTGATAATAACTCTGATATTAGGGCAAAAAAAATAAAGAGCTATTTTCAAGGAGATTGCTATTTAAGCCAACTTCAAATTTTTACAGATGAGACCATTTGGGTAAAAACAAGTGCTCCTATCCAAGATGAATTGGGAATAAAAGCTCATAAGAAATCTCTCTGGCAACTCCCTTCTCTTTAACTGATAAAGATCAGTTTTCTTACTAAGTGAAAGCCTTGTTTTGATTGCGTCCATCATTTAAATTAGAAAAAAAGGATGTCGTTATGATTCTAGTTGGTACCGATTTTAGCCCCAAATCTAAAAAAGCACTTGATTCAGCAGTATTCATTGCTAAACAAACAAACGATAAAGTTTGCGTCGTTCACATTAGTGAAGAGTTAGAAAGATCTGAACAAATGAAAGGGTTCCTCGAATCAACACACCAGCTAGAATCCTATCAGAAAGCAACTAAGGATGGTCTAGAAACCATGATGGAGAATTTCACCGCTCCCTATGGAGATGTCATCACCTTAGCGGAGGTCAAATTTGGCGTATTGCTTAAAAGCTTCCAGGAGTATTTAGATAAAACTTCTCCCAAGTTAGTAGTAATAGGTGCTCATGGCCATGGATTTATTCATGATTTATTCATTGGAAATTTCTTAAATAAAATGCTTAGAACGACCAAAACCCCCCTCTTAATTGTAAAAGAGAGCATTTCTAAAATAAACAAGGTTCTTTTCTGCAGCAGTTTAGATAAAAATAGCTCTCTTTTTATAGAAAAATTTAATTCCTTAGAACTAGTTCCTACTAGCTCTTTGGAGTTGGCCCATGTTATCGAAGCCAATCCTGTGTTTTATTTTGATTTACAAAAAATTCCTGTTTTTTCAAATATTAATAGTATTGAGCAACTAGCAGAGAAGAAAAAAGAATACGCTCATGCAGAAATAGAGAAATTAGGGAAAAAATTCGAGACCAAAGATACTCATATTTTAAGTGATATGAGTTATCACATAACATCAACTCTTAATAAGTTTTGTAATGACAATGACTTTGATATTGTTGTCTGCGCCAAAACTAATAAAACAAAAATCGATGAATTTTTCGTTGGAAGTGTTTCTACCGAGATAGTTAAAAGCATTGATAAGAGTGTTTTAATTCTACCAGAAGTGGGCTAAGTCACTGATATTCAGTAATAAGACTCCTCAAAACCATTATTACAGGCTATAATAGCCTCAAAACTTTAAAAAGAGGAGTCATCTATGCATGAAACAGTAGCTTCACACGCAGCAAACCTAGCGAACTCTTGGGCAGCGTATCTCATTCCAGCGACACTAGTTAGCTTTATGCTGATTTTTATCGTATTAATGTGGCTTGATAAAACCACACGAAAATAAAATATGGCAGTTGAAAATCCAATACGCACACAAAAACCTGATTGGCTCAAAGTAAAACTCCCCAAGGGTGGAGATTACAATGACATCAAATCTAAATTAAGATCCCAAGGCCTTTACACAGTTTGTGAAGAGGCCCGTTGCCCTAACTTATCAGAATGTTGGGCCTCAAGAACTGCCACCATCATGATTCTGGGAGATACGTGCACTAGGGCCTGTAAATTTTGTAACGTTAAGACCGGAAATCCCAAGGGTTTTATCAATCATGCAGAAGTTGCCAACTCTTCTTTGATGGTTGAAACAATGAATCTCAATTATATTGTTATTACTAGTGTCGATAGAGATGACCTACCTGATCACGGAGCAGGACATTTTGCCAAAGTAGTAGAAAGAATTGGACTCGACCACCCTGAAGTAAAAGTTGAAGTTCTCATTCCTGACTTTAAAGGGATTGAAGAGCATATGCACACACTTGCTAAAAGCAAGCCATTTGTTATTGCTCAGAATATGGAAACAGTTAAAAGACTGACTCATCCTGTTCGCGATCCAAGAGCAAGCTATGAAACAACTCTTAACTGCCTCGACTTTTATAAGAAAAATTATCCTACGATTGCGACCAAAACATCCATCATGGTTGGGCTAGGTGAAACATGGGAAGAGTTACAAGAAGTAATGGAAGACTTAAGAGCAGTTGACTGTGATATTATTACTTTTGGACAATACCAACAACCAACCAGAAGACATTTAAGTGTTGAAAGATTTTATACCCCGGCGGAATTTGAAGAACTCAAGCGCATGGCCTATAAATTAGGTTTTAAATTTGTGGCCTCAGGCCCTCTGGTTAGAAGTTCATACAAAGCCGCTGATTATCTCAACTATCTTAAAGCACAAGGCCATGAGCTTTAGCCCTGAGATAATTCAAATTGGGAAACTCACTCTTTTTATAAAAGAAAACTGGGATTACCAAGAATGCCTTTTGTTTCAAGAGCAATGTATCCAAAAAGTTAAAGACGATTCAAGCAAAAGATTTATGCTTATTTGTTCCCATCCCCACCTTTTTACTAATGGACGAGGATTACAGAAAGGGAAGAATCTCAAGCAATTTGAACTGCAAAATTTTGATAACTCGCGAGAGCTACCATTTCCTTTACACCAAATCAAAAGAGGCGGAGGCCTGACTTTTCACTATCCCGGACAATTTATTGTCTACCCAATTGTAAAACTTGGGCCAGATATATTTAGTATTAAAAATATTTTAAATTCAATGATGGATCTGACTGAAGAAGTTATTCAAGATCTTTATCAAGTAACAAATCTTGACCATGATAGAGAACTGCTTGGAATTTGGGCCCAAGATAAAAAGTTGGCATCGCTTGGAATCGCGACTGAGCGCTATATCACCTATCATGGAATGGCAGTAAATTTAAACTTTGATGAAAAAATGCTCCATGCCCTTAAGTCCTTGTATCCCTGTGGGATACAACCTGAAACTTACACGGATCTAGCGAGCATTATTGACAACCAGCCGGTCATAAGGGAGAAGTTTCAAGAGGAATTTATCAATAAAATTAGTCATTCCTTCTGGGTAAAATAATGGCCGGAAATACATTTGGAAAAATTTTTACTATCACTAGTTTTGGTGAATCTCATGGACCCGCCATGGGTGTTGTCATTGATGGAGTTCCACCTGGACTTGGATTTAGCGAGAAAGATCTTCAAACTGAGTTAGAACGCAGATCTCCTGGAAAAGTTCCTTGGACAACCTCTCGGGTTGAAGAAGACAAACCACAAATACTATCAGGAATTTTTGAAGGAAAAACCCTTGGAACTCCCATTGCCGTTACAATTGAAAACAAAAATCAAAAAAGCGAGGATTACGATAAGTTAAAAGATGAATACCGACCAGGGCATGCCGATAAAACAACCGAATTGAAATATCGAATCAGAGATCACAGAGGTGGCGGAAGGGCCAGTGGCCGAGAAACAGTTGCAAGAGTAATCGGTGGATATTTTGCAGGACTTATTTTGCCACAAACTAAGGTTCAGGCCTTTATTTCTCAACTAGGACCCTTTAAAACACCACTTGAAAATATTTCACCCAACTTTCAACTACCTTATCCTGACGAATCCAAGCATCAAGAAATTATTGATTTTCTTTTAAAATGTAAAAAAGAAGGAAACTCTGTTGGTGGAAAAATAATAATAAAAATCTCAACTCCTCCAGTAGGCCTTGGCGAACCCGTGTTCGATAAATTAAAAGCAGACTTTGCTAAGGCCATCATGTCAATTGGAGCTTGTACGAGCTTTGGATATGGAAAAGCAGAAGAGTTTGCAAACCTCACTGGTCTTGAGGCCACGTCTGACAAGAGTTCTTTTGGAGGCATTGAAGGAGGGATATCCAACGGTGATGATATTTATCTGAATGTCACAGTGAGAGCACCTTCTACGGTCGGGCAAAAAGCAATTGAAGGACGACACGATCCCTGTCTTCTTCCGCGAATTGTCCCAGTTGTGGAATCCATGATTAAAATTGTTCTTGCCGATCACTTTTTAAGGCAAAACTGCTATCGTTCGTTTCTTGAGTAGACTCATCAGGGAATATATTCCCACTCATTTAATCACCTTTTTTACTGTAAACTAAAAGTATGTCCATTATAAATTTACTGGTCTTCATTTTGACTTTAATAAGTGCTGATGTTCAAGCAAGTATTTCATTTGGAAACGTCCAAATTGCTGAAGAAAGAATTGAACTACATGTCAATGATTTTCAAGTAAAAGTTCAACTACCTGGAGTGAAGGCCAAGGCCCAACTTATACCAAAAACGGTTGAATGGGTTCGCTACGAAGACGTTATCTTAGAACCCCGGGCGAGGATATCAATAACAATTGAAGATCAACCAGAAGATCTTCACATCAGATATCAAGAGAAATCTCTTATCCTGCAATCTCTTAACAAAAAGGCCTATATT
>CAYGUN010000221.1:0-5114 GCA_964353025.1 uncultured Bacteriovoracaceae bacterium | reverse complement strand
TGGCCCTAACTGATAGTGAATGTCTTGGCAAAGATGACTCTACTACTTTTGATGGCGACAGCTGCTTAATCCGAGTTCTCCCTGGGGCCAACCAAGCCTATTTTTCACTGCTTGACCCTCAAAAAACGTGGGCAGAAACTTTACAAGAAGGAGGAAACTCCTCCCCTACATTTAACTCATCAGCAGCAATTTTAATGGAAGTTAATAAATGGGTTAGTCCTGGTACAACTTTTGTATGTCGCTTTAGAGTAAGATTTTCAAATTGTGATGACTGTTATCATGACGCTAATAATAGTGATGATGATTACGCTGAGTATATGTATACAGGCCCCAAACCTTTTAAAGTTATTGATTTTAAATTTACGGTAATCGACTAATGAAAAAGAATAAACTGGCCAAAATTATCTTAGTTATTGTGGTGGGGCTTCTGACCTATTACGCTTCTTTTCATTATACTCGCAATATGGAAGAAACCATGAATCACGATAATGCAAGATCTCGCATTAAGGTTGAAAGAAAGAAAACACAATTCCCGAAGTCTTCATCCCACTCATTACCTACTAAGCCTGGGCAAGTTGATAAAGCTCAAAGAGCTCCTGCTGCACAAAAGCCTGTGGATAGAAGTTATGTACAGTTAGATAATACAGTTGATGAGTATTGGGAAGATAATCTTGTTGATAGTCTTGAATCCCTTGCCCCTGACACAAAGGTAAAAATTCACTCCCAAAAAGATATTATCAAAAGAGTTAATAATAGAAGTTTGAACTTAAAAAATGTGGTGGTAGAAATTGCTCACCCAACTAAAGGCACTTCAACTTATAGAGCATTAGTGGATCCAAGCTCTGGCAAAATTATTAAGACTTGGGATAAAAGCCGCTTCGAAGATTTTACTGGTCGAAATAGATTTCAGATGACTTATCAAGGACCTTAAATTTCAAAAAAGAAAAACCATTCTTAAAATTTCAAAAATTTTCATAATGGCATCATGGGTGAGCAAACACTAACTTTAGTTCAATTAATACTCACGTTGCTAAGCCTTGTCTTAAGCATATGGGAATTTATTAACTGAATGGGCGCAGGGGATGAAAGCTTCCTGTGTTTATATTTCCAACGCTCTCCAAAGATACCAACTGGCCACACTTCGATAAGGCCGCCACTTGTTTGCCATTTTTATAAATTCGTCAGCCTCAATTAATTCTTTCTTTTTATAAATAAGAGTCGCCCCTTTCCTAAGCCCTAAGTCTCCTACTGACAAAACGTCTTCCCGTCCCAATGTGAACATCAAAAACATCTCAGCGGTCCATGGCCCAATTCCCTTTACTTGAGTGAGTGATTCAATGACTTCACTATCTGTCATTTTTCGAAGCTTACTCATTAGAGGAAGGGTTCCATCCAAGCATTTCTCACTTAAATCTAAAATAGATTTGGCCTTAGCATTGGAAAGCCCAAAAGATCGTAACTTTTCAACGCTCACACCTGTTAATCTTTCAGGCTTAAGTGAGCGTTCACTTACATTAAGCCCAACCAAAACTCTGCCCCAAATAGTGGCAGCAGCTTTTCCTGTTAATTGTTGGTAGGCAATGGTTCTTGCGAGTCTGGTAAAGAGTGACACTTTCTTTGGAACTTCCAAGGGACAAGGGCCAACAGTATTTATCACTTTGGCCAATTTTTTATCTTTTAATAAAACTTTGCTGTATTCTTTATAATCAAATGTGCTCATTAGGGAATCACTACTCTTTTGCGCTGAAGCTTCGTGCCTTTCAATTTTTTATCATACATAGAGTTTGTTTTAATAAAAATGATGGAACAAAGAATAAGCATAAAACTTAGAAGGATAAAAGCTTCGCTTGTGATTATTTTTTTAATTTTATCCCACATATTTTTCATATTCTTTTATAGACTCAGGATTAGTCATGGCCTCAATATTATCAAGCTTCTTACCATTTAAAATACGAGTGACGGCTAACTCCATTTTCTTTCCACTTCTGGTATAAGGAATTTCCCCTATGGCATAGATTTCATCAGGCACATGCCTTGGGGTAGTACCGTCTTTAATTTGTTTTTTTATTTGCTTAATTCTTTCAAGAGTGAGCTCTTCTTGTCTTTTGAGTTTTACAAAAAGAATCACTTTCACGTCCCCTTCCACTTGCTTTCCCACACAGATACTATCATCAATATAATCCAGGGTTTCAGTTTGGCGATAAATCTCGGCAGTTCCGATTCGAACCCCACCTGGGTTTAACGTCGCATCCGATCTTCCAAAGACTTTAACGCTCTTAGAGTCAGTAAGAGTGATAAAGTCCCCATGATGCCAGGTATTTTCAAAACGCTCAAAATAAGCTTTTCTAAATCTTTCTTGATTAGTGTCATTTAAAAATCCTATGGGTTGAGAAGGAAAACTACTACGACAGACCAGTTCTCCTTCTTGGTTGATGACTTCTTCACCTTTTTCATTAAAACAACTTACATCCATTCCTAATCCAAGGCATTGGATTTCCCCTCTTTCAACAGAAAGAATAGGATTTCCAAGCATAAAACAACCTAGAATATCAGTCCCACCACATATACTTGAAAGCTGCACGTCTTGCTTAATATTATCGTAAACATAATCAAATTGCTCTGGTAATAATGGGGCCCCTGTTGAAAGTATGGTCTCAAGACTTGAAAGGTCACATTTTACTTTTCCAACATAAGACTCAAGCGCTTTAAGAAACTTAGGCGATGTTCCCCAAATATTAACTTTCTGTGTTTCAATGATCTTCATAAAAGCATCCATAGATGGATAAGCTGGAGAGCCTTCATAAAGCACCACTTCTGCTCCAAAGAATAAGGAGGAAACAAGCCAGTTCCACATCATCCAACCACAAGTAGTGAAATAGAAAATCTTTTTCTCTTGAGTTAAATCACAATGCAGGCCCAACTCTTTTACGTGTTGGAGCAGAGTTCCTCCCACACTATGGATGATACATTTTGGTTTTCCCGTCGTTCCTGATGAATACATAATATATAAAGGGTCTGAGAAACTCACCTGTTCAAAAGTCACATCAACTGCTTTTTTTGCCGTAATGTCTTTCCATTTAATGGCACCCGGCAGTTCATTTCCAGAATTTAAGAAATCAACGGTTATTATTTTTTCGATAGATGGGATTTGTTTTTTTATTTCTATAAGATTTTCAATTTGTGAGATTTTTTTCTCATTATATTGGTAACCAACTGCTGCGACTAAAACTTTGGGCCTTGATTGCCCAAAGCGGTCTACCACTCCACCGACTCCAAAGTCGCAACTAGTTGAAGTAAAAACACCCCCCAGTGCAGAAGTAGCAAGCATGGTAATAATAGTCTCTGGTGTATTAGGCATATAGGCCGCAACCACATCGCCTTTTCCTATAATATCTTTAAGCTCATTTTGAACAACGGCCACATTACGATAGAGCTCTTTATAGCTCATCTTTTGATTTAGTCCCGATTCGTGACAAAAATTTAAAGCGGTAGAATCTGAGTCAGAATGCTTGAGAAGATTTTGAGCAAAATTAAGCCTAACGTTTTTAAACCACCCATAGTTAAGAAAATCAGGTCTATTTTCTTGACCAGTTCTAGCACCTGAATGGATAATTTCAAAATAATCAAAAAGTGAACTCCAAAAAGCGGCGTTTTCGCTCACTGACCACTTATGCAAATCTTGGTAAGAAACCCCATCTTTCCCAACGGACTTCATATAGCTTTTAAGCTGGCTATTATTAATTCTCTCGTTGCTTGGGGTCCACATTGCCATAATTATCCTTTTGCCCCAAAGTCTAATACAGCTTCCATCAGATTAAAAGATAACTGCCAATCTCTCATGGCGATTTAAGCATTCCTCTGCTCAATGAAACAACTCTTTGTAATTAAAAAACCTTTTATTTTCAATCAGTTACCTCGTAAAACCAATTATTTTCCACCCAAAGACAACAAGGTGCTAAAATTGGATTATAGATTTTTAACGTAAAATTAAGCATTTAATGAGGGTGATAGTATGAAAATAAGATCAAGAGTTTTATCGGTATTTCTCAGCATTCTCTCCGTTGTCTTTATCCTTGCGGCCGGAGGCAAAAATGAAATTGGTGCTGTGGCACTAGTGGATGGGGATGTATGGAAAATTACCAAACAAGGCAAAGGAAAGAAAGAATTCCTTGATAATAGTTCCAAGATTTTTGAAGGGGATCAAATTATCACCAGTGAAGGTGGTTATATCAAAATCCTTATGAATGATGATACGGTTTTTGACCTTGGAGAAGCTTCAAAATTTACTTTCGAAGAGTTTAAAATGAAGACCAAGAAAGATAGGAAGGCAAAATACAATTTTGGCTATGGCCAGATGAGGTCCATTTTCACTGTGAAATCTAAAGATGAAAAATCACTACAAATAAAAACCCCTGATGTTGTGATGGGAATAAGGGGAACTGAATTTCTGACTCAAAGAACAGATAAAACTCAAGTTGTGCTGCTTGAAGGTAAACTCAATGTAAAATCCTTAGGAACCGGTAAGACCATTGCTATGGATCCGGGAAATATGTTCGATTCATCAAAAGTTAACACCAAAAACTTACAGGCTTCAATCGCGAAGATTGATTCAAGACAAATGGGAAGCTTGCAAATTAAATCTATTACGGATAGAGGAAGTTTTATTAATGGTGTTATGAATAAAGGTCAAAAATTTCCTGTCAGCCAAGAGATGAAAAAGGAAATCTCTCAAAAACCTGAACAAAAAATAAAAAAAGAGATGAAAGATAATTCAGTGAAAGAGAAGAGAATTGATAACAAAGCAAATGTCCAAGCTGGTAGGCTCAATAACACACAAAAAGAGAGAATGAGGGCCCAGTTTAAGCAAAGAATGGAAGTGATTCAAGAACATAAGGATCATAAAAAAGGTAATGTTCCGACTGTCCATGACTATACTGATCCTAATCCAGGAACAGGAGGTTCTGCAGGAGGAACAAGTGGAGACCCTGCAGGAGGAACTGACTCCGGCACAGTAAATGGCGGTAACTAATAAAAGATATGATAAAAGTTATGAACCAATAAAAGAAGGGAGCAATTTTGCTCCCTTTTTTATTGGTTAACCCATTGATAAATTT
>CAYGUN010000220.1:0-5129 GCA_964353025.1 uncultured Bacteriovoracaceae bacterium | reverse complement strand
ACATTATTGTCTGTTTTAATTCCCTCATAACTTCTTATTAAATCTTCAAAAAAACCCTCCGAATATGCCTTTGCAGCATTGTTGTGACTTAGAAATGCCAGCTCATCTTGTTCTGCTCTGCCTATCTTCCACTGCTTAACCATCAACTCACAATGCTCACCCATCGACATACCTGTTCGAGGTTCAGCAACAGAGGGAATTTTAGGGAGAAGATCTTGAGGACGAATATCAATGAGAGTCTTAATTTTTACTTTCAATTCTTTTGTCTTAGCTAATCTTAGTAGTTTATCTGAAAAAGTTTTTTTGAATTCTATAGGAACATCACTACTGGTATCCACTCCTGCTGCAATTCCACTTTCAATAGCACCAAATGAAATTTTTGCAGCAAGTATCCCCGCGGCCTGCAGACTTGTTCCACAAGCTTGCTGAATATCAATCCCTGGTACATCGTAACCAACTCCTGCATCAATAAGGGATTCTCTCGTTAGGGAAAAATCACGACTTCTTTTTAACACGGCACCTGCTATAACTTCATCTATAATATTTTCTTTTATTTTGTATTTTTTTATTAAACCTTCTAATGATGCTGTCAACAAAGTTGAATTATCCAACCCCGTATAGTTTGTCATTGTCCGACAAAAGGGAATTCGACTTCCACCTAAAATGGCGACCTTATTACTCACTTCTACCTCACATTTAAAAGTATTTGGTAATTACCAAAACTTGTCGTCTTATATTTCTTTGAAAAATTATAATAAGCAGGAGAAAAATAACTAATCACACCAGAATGAATATCATTACCTTTTTCTGAATTATCACTTGCTACAAAAATAAAATACTTACCCTTCTCTGGAGTTAATCCTATCCAGCGACAGACCAAATATTCTTTGTCTCCACCTACAATATCAAAGTATGTACTTCGCAAAGGGTGCTTGGTTCCATCGACTGACATTAAAACAACTGTTGGAATAAGCAGGCTTGAAACAGAAGTTACAGGAATTTTTATTTCAATTTCCACAGATTCAGCACGACTTAAGAGTTGAAACAGGTCAAAAATAAAACTAGTTTCACTGTATTTGAGAATACTATCTGATTCCTGCAAAGCCCCTTTCACCTGTTGAGCATAATTAACTTCACTAGCGGGCTCTTTTGTAAGAATTTCATCAAAATCTAAATATTCTAATTGCTTCTCTTTAATAGACTCACACCCTAAAAATAGAAATAGAGTTAAAAAGAAAATTAAGGGCATTTTCATATCTCATCCACAATAAGAAGTACTTCTATTAGAATAAGGTATTATACAAATCTTTGAAAGAATCATCTGCGGATTAAAAACAAATAACTGAGAAATTAGCTTACTTTTTTTACCCGACCTTGTGCCAGAGCTTAAACTCTGATAAATAACTAATATGTGTAGAATATTTGGATTTCGTTCCGTCATTTTAAGCCAAGTCCACAAAAGCTTAATTAGTGCTGATAATGCTCTTATCTCACAAAGCCAGAAGCATTCTGACGGGTGGGGTGTGGCCTATTATATTGATCAGACCCCGCATATAATAAAATCAACTAAATCCGCTATCAAAGATCAACTATTCAAAAAAGTATCAGGGATCGTAAGCTCTCAAACTGTTATCGCTCATATTCGTAAGGCCACCCAAGGTGAACTCTCCATCCTAAACTCTCACCCGTTTCAATTTGGTAAATGGGTATTCGTTCATAACGGAAATGTGAAAAATTTTGAAGATAAAAGAAAAAGACTAATCTCTCTCATTAGTACTGATTTAAAACGCTTTTTTTTAGGAGAAACAGACAGTGAAATTCTTTTCTTAATTTTCTTAACCGAATTAGCGAAACACTCTCCTCTAAAAAACTTCAATTTAAACTCTGAGAAAGTTATGGATTGTTTAAAAGTAACTATACAAAAAATTATAGGAATTATAGGCCCCCTTAGTACTCATGAGAATGCTCTCCCCAGTGAAAATTTCCTCACTTTTCTACTTACAAATGGAGAACATATGTACGCTTTTCAAGGAGGCCAATCACTCCACTACAGTACCCATAAAATACTTTGTTCAGAACGAGAGACATGCTCAAGCTTCCTACCCATCTGTGAAAAAAAAGTTGAGAAAGGGTCTATTAATCATTTAATTTTCTCTAGTGAACCCTTACATGGCGAAAATGTTTGGTTTGAAATGAAGCCTGGTGAATTAATCGGGGTTGATGATAAAATGAACTTCTTTAAAACAGAAATTGAAATTCCTCTTACTTAACTACTTTTCTTTTTTAATATATTTAAAATGGTTTCTGATGAAACTTGATTTTCGATAATTCTTTATATCTTTATAATGAAGAATATATGAGCTGTAATAGGTTAGCATTATCCATGGCACCTCATCAAAAACGACTTGCTCAACCTCTTCCATTAATTTAATTTTCTTATCCTCGTTTCTCTCTGAAAGATATTTTCTATAAATAATATCTAGTTTTTTATTTGAAAAACCACTTTTATTAATGCCTGGATGATTTTTAGATACTAATAATTGAACAAGGTTCTCCGCATCTGGATAATCATAAATCCAACGATCCAAAAAAAGCTGCAGCTGTCCAGCCCGCCCCTTTTTTAAAAAATCAGCAAATTTCAATATTTCAACATTAACATTAATACCTATTTGCTTTAACTGTTCCTTAATAAACTCACCTACTTCTAAATGTATCCCCGTATCACTTCTAGTTGAGTACGTAATAGTAGGTAAGCCTTTACCTCCAGAAAATCCTGCTTCAATCATTAATTCACGGGCCTTCTTTAAATTGTAATAATACGGCAAACTTTTTCGTGGATTATACCCGGTAATCCCTGGGTTATAAATAGAATTGGCCCTTCGGTTGGCCCCTTTGGTTACAACTGTAATATATTTTTCATAATCAATGGCATAAGCAATGGCCTTTCTTAATTTTTTATTCGCTCCAAGAATCGTGTCATGCATATTGAAACTAATCCAATCACTCGAAATACTAGCAAAGTGCTTTAAAACAACATCATCATTTTTAAACTGCTCAGGAAGCTCACCGAAAGAGACAGCAAAACTTGAAACAAATTTCTTTGGAATATTGATATAGTCGATCTCTCTTTTCATGAAGGCCGTCATACGAGCATCTTCATCTGGAATCACTTTAAAAACAATTTTATCAACAAATGGGATTGGCTCATTAGAGGAACTTACGAGATCTTTGACATTGGCATACCTATCACCTGAAGAAGGATAAAAATCTTTTCTATAACCTGTAAACCTTGAGAGCTCATATATCTCGCCCTCATTTTTTGTTAAAACATAGGGACCAGTTCCAATCATAGCTTTTTCAAAGTCATTTTTTTCGTATTTAATAACCTCTTCAGGCAAAGGAGTAATAAAGTTCATAGTAAGTAGGTTTAAAACAATAGATTCATTCCTAGAAAATTTAAGAATAAGAGTTTGATCATCTGGCGTTTCAATTCCTGCAAGCTTCGTAGAAAGAAGCTTATCCAGGCTATCTCCTACTTTCTTTGAAAATTCATCAAATCCAATTAACCTATTTTCAAATAACCATCCCCCCAAGCTTTTTAGAGGAATAAAAGCAATTCGCTTGATCTGATTAGCAAAATCCCTTGATGTAACAAAACGTGCCTTTCCTTGAAAAGCAGGATGAGGGTGATAGACAACACCTTTTTTAATTTTAATAGTATAGGTTTTACCATTGTTTGAAACCTGGGGCATGCCATCTGCAAGGAGAGGAACGACTTCATATGGCCTTTTTAGATAGTGGTATTGGTATAAAGTTTCGTAACTTTGCCCTATTAATTTCAAGGATTCATCATTAAACGCCTTAGCAGGGTCCATTGAGACTACATAATTTTCAAGAACAACATTAAGAACAGACGAAGTCTCGTCGTATTTTGTCTCACAGGTCTGAAATAGTATGGAGGTTGCTACAATAACAAGGAGCGCAAGAATTAATGGCTTGATGCTGAACATAGGGGCCCTGCTGAAATGGCAATCTCCTTATCAAGAAGCCTAGGCATATTCATTACTAATCGTTAGGTTTGTTGCTTACTTTGTGTCTAAACATTATCAGGCCGTGAGTTTTATCATATGGAGAAATCCCAACCGTCACGCGGTCGCCTTGAACAACTTTTATAAAAAACTTTCTCATTTTACCTGAAAGCTTTGCAGTGATCTCTGGACCATGATCCAGTTTCACTTTGAAATTACCATGTGATGCAACTTCGCTTACAATGCCTTCAGCTTCAATTAAATCTTCTTTTGCCATAACTTATTAGTTTGTAATAGATATTCTGCTCTTAATCAAGCTTTATGCCGAGCGCCACGCTTCTTTTTTTTTCATCAATGCTAACCAAGTACAAAATGGGTCCAAAAAACAATACAACACCGGCTAAATAGTCAGGAATATCATAACTTCTACTTGAATCTGTAAATAAGACAAAAATGAAATGAAACATTGGCAAATAATAATAAAAAAGGGCCACTATTTCTGAACCAAGTTTACCGAGACTATCAAAATAGGTTTTAAACACCCAGTAAGTGCCAAAAAGTGAAATACCCGTAATAAGAATTAAATCGTCCCACGAATAACTTTCAAGGACTGGATATTCTTTAAAATATAAAAGCCCCCCTATTCCAAAAATAAGCCCTCCTAGAAATAGACCAGGCAATGCTTCCTTGGAATAATTCTTCTGTTCGCTAATTAAGTAAAAACTACTTAAAAGAATGGCGCTTAAAAAGAGAAAGATTAAGTCCGAAAGAAAGATAAAGCTAAAACTGAGCCTATTCATAATAACAAGGCCCAAGAAAGTCTGTAAAAAGATAAAAATCATGCTCCAATCTTTATGAATTTTAGATTTTACTAGTTTGAAAAGCAAAATTAATAACGGAAATAAATATAAGACCGTTATGGCCTGTGCACTATTTTTTAAATAAAAAGGATAAAATAAAACACCAAATAATCCAAATGGAATAGATAAAAAAAGTCCTGCACGAATATTTCTTTTCCTAACAAAAAGAAAAGAAGGAATAAGACAAATCAAACAACGCCAAGTTGCAACCTGAAAATAGCTCCATCCACTAATTGTTAAC
>CAYGUN010000219.1:0-5144 GCA_964353025.1 uncultured Bacteriovoracaceae bacterium | reverse complement strand
TAATAAGACTATGAAAGTCATTATTATTGTATTGCTACTAAGTTCTTACGTTTTCTCCAAAGGCCAGGTGGTTGAAATTGTTTATTATAAAAATGATGTAACGCTGGATGGTAAACCTATTTCAAAAGTTACTCGTTTTGGTGCTAATCAAATTTTGAGAACGGGAGATAAATCCATCGTTGTTTTGAAGCTCAATTACTCCAAGGTTAAAATTGGTCCCAATTCAGAGTTCAGGTTAGATAAATATAAAAAAGAAATAACCAGTATGCAGCTTGATTCCGGAGAGAGTTTTGTTCAGTACTTTAAGAACGAAGTGAACAAAGATATTAAGCATGACCTTAAGTTTAAGACAAAGACTGCATCTATGGGAGTAAGAGGGACAACATTTTATGTTGCCTATGGAAAGGGTGAAAAAAAACAAGATGATACTTGGATGTGCGTGAAGAAGGGGAAAGTCGAAATTAAAAGTAATAAAGAAGATTTAAAAGAGTCTGAAGAAGAGCCCGTTCTTGTCGGGACAGGTGAAGGTGTTGTTGTTCATAAAGAAGAGAGCAAAATTGAAAATAAAGTTAATGTAAAAGTAAAAATGTCAAAGCCCAAGAAACTCGCTTGGACTAAAAAACTTAACTGGAACTTAGACCCTAAAAAAGACTTAGTAAATAAAGTCAATATTGAAGAAGCCTACTATGATTTACTTGATCAAGATTACGATTAGTCTTTTCTTGTTCATCCCATACTACTGTTTTGGGCAGTCTTTTATTCCCAATGTTCCTAAAACAGGAGAAGATTATGTTTCAGATCTGAGAGTCTTTAAAAAAATTGATGATCATACAATTATTTCAGAATACCGCTACAGAGATAATCGTTTTGCTGGAACTGAGCAGGATATCACTATTGGTTATCGCTATCGTGCCCATAATAATATTAAATTAGGAATCTTTGCACGTAAGAGTTATGGACGTATTCATGATGAAGACTGGACAAATGAGTACGGTGGATGGGAGTGGCGCAAAACTAATGACAGAGATGAAGATCAAATTATGCCTGAAATAAATCTAAGAGGGCTGTTAAGTGAATTTGTTCTTGAACTGCGTTTAAGGCATATTTGGAATCTTGAATTTCATCAGCAAACACAATACACTAGGGCCTCAGTCACAAAGTTTTTCTTCTCTGGTGGAAAACCCTTGCTTAATATTTCACTTCGTTATGAGTGGTTTTTTCCAACAAATTATAGCGAAAAGGAAATTAACGAACAGTGGGCCTATTTAGACATTCTTTATCACGTAAATCAGATACTTCGCTTTGGTCTTTTCTTTGCAGCAGGAGAGCAAATTTGGACTCCTACTCAAGACTTTCAAGATAGCTTTTCTGTGGATTATGTTTTTGTAGAGAAGAGTCATATCATTGGTTCAGCTTTCCTCATTTATTTTTAGCTTTGTAAATTCAGTGACTTAGTTTGGGCTTTTCCATTACAATTTTTAGTTGAGACAGTTTTTGGCCAGATCTGTTAAATCCCTCTTGTAATGGACCAGCTAGAAGTTCTATAATTCTATTGGGTCTTTTTTTAAGAGGTAAGAATGAGTTTAGACAATAATAAGGATATTGAACCGAAGGTACAACCAGGGCAACATAATCCAAAAGAAACAAGTTTCAGTGTTATTAACCCTTATACATCTAAATCAGTTCTGCGGTACGATTATACAACTTCAGAGGAAGTCGAGATATCTTTGGCCAAGGTTTATAAAGGTAGAAAGACTCTTGAGCTACTAACTTCTAAAGAGCGTAGTGAAATACTGCTTAAGCTTGCTGGTGTTTTAGACATTTATAAAAGTGAGATGGCCGAAATCATCACCAAGGAAATGGGAAAAACGCTAGCCGATTCAACTATTGAAATTACTCGGGCCATTGATACTATTGTTTGTTCTTCAGAAGAAGCCAAAAGAATTTCAGGACAATCAGTGGACGCTGATTCCTGGGGAGCGGCCACTGGAAAAACAGCGGTTATTCAACATTTTCCATTAGGAGTTGTTTTTGCCATTACTCCTTTTAACTTTCCTATTAACTTAGCTGTTCATAAAATTGCCCCGGCCTTTGCTGCGGGCAACACGGTTTTATTTAAACCACACCCTCAGTGCTATCTCTCATCGAAAAAACTAGTGGAATATTGTTATGAAGCAGGAATGACTGAAGATATGATTCAGTTTATTTGTCCTGATATTTCAGATATGGAATCTATTATTAAAGATCAAAGAGTTGATTGCATTAGTCTTACAGGTGGAATTAAAGCCGCCGAAGCTGTGACAAAAGCCGCTGGAATGAAAAAGCTTTTGTTTGAGCTAGGAGGAAATGATCCTCTGATTGTTATGGATGATGGTGATGTAGAAAAAGCCGTACTCGTAACGATTAACCAACGTTTTGGAACTGCAGGGCAGAGATGTACCGCGGCCAAAAGGGTTTTTGTTCATAATAAAGTTTATGATGAATTTAGACGACTTTTAATAGAAAAAACAAAGGATCTTGTTATTGGTGATCCAATGGATGAGAAAACTTTTATAGGCCCAGTAGTTTCTGAGTTAGTTGCCATTGATGCTATGGAGAGAATTGAGGAAGCGGTAAAACTTGGTGCTGTTCTTCTTGCAGGAGGAAAGCGAGAAGGTGCAATTATTCATCCCACCATCCTTGAAAAAGTTCCTCACGAAGCTAATTTAGTGAGGACCGAAACTTTTGCACCTGTTGTTCCTTTATTTCGATTTGATTCAGTCGATGAAGTTCTAGAGATTATTAATAACTCACAATTTGGACTTCAATCTGGAATCTTTACAAACCGTCTAGATGTGATTAAAAAAATTTTTAAGTCTATCCAAGTGGGCGCCCTGGCAGTTAACGATGGGCCTGGTTATAGAAAAGAACATCTTCCCTTTGGTGGAGTTAAAGGCAGTGGCCTTGGACGAGAAGGTGTGAAGTATGCTATTGAAGAAATGTCATACGTTAAAACATTAATTTTTTAGTTATAAATATTCAACAAGGTTAGAAATAATGTCTACTTCAAAAGCTGGTGTCAAAAATGACGCTATTTTAGATCTTAATAAAAAATACACTTATACTTCCTGGGCCGCTCAAGCGGATGTAAATCCCATTGTGGTTGAGAAAGCTGAAGGGGTTTATTTTTGGGACTATAAAGGAAAAAAGTATATCGATTTTTCTTCTCAGTTAGTTCTGACCAATATTGGCCATGGTGATAAAAGAGTTCAAGATGCCATTGTTGAACAAATGCAAAAATTTAATTTTATCTATCCAGGGCTTGCCTCTGAAGTAAGAGGGAAGTTAGGGAAAAAGTTGGCAGAAATTACGCCAGGGGATTTATGTAAAACTTTTTTCACTCTTGGCGGTGCTGAGGCCAATGAAAATGCTATCAAGATTGCTCGTCAGTTTACTGGTAAGAAGAAAATATTTACTCGACTTAGATCGTACCATGGTTCAACTCTGGCCACTGCAACAGCTGGGGGAGATCCAAGACGTCATCCTATGGATGTGGAAGCTCCTTGGATTTGTCGTATGGACGATCCTGATTGGTATCGTGGTCCTTTGTATCAAAAAATGTCTCAAGAAAAAGCTGATTTGCTACTTCTTGATATGCTTGAGCAGAGGATTGAGCTTGAGGATCCTAATACATGTGCTGCAATTATGCTTGAAGGCCATAGTGGATCTTCAGGGGGAATTGCTCCAACCAAGGCCTATTGGCAGAGAATAAGAAAAATTTGTGATAAATTTAATATGCTTCTTATCGTTGATGAAGTGATGAGTGGTTTTGGCAGAACAGGTAAGTGGTTTGGAGTTGACCATTACGATGTTGTGCCTGACATTATGACCATGGCAAAGGGTTTAACTTCGGGTTACCTGCCTCTTGGTGCCGTTATTACCAATAAAAAAGTGGCGGCCTTCTTTGATAAGACTCCACTTAACTCAGGTCTAACTTACTCTGCTCACCCCACATCTGTTGCTGCTGCATTGGCCACCATTAAGGTTTACCAAGATGATAAATTAATTGAAAGAGCTGTCAGAACAGGGAAGTATCTGGAGAAGAAATTAAAAGAGCTTGAATCTTGGCATGAGATGGTAGGAAATGTTCGTGGAAAGGGAATGCTTTGGGTAATGGATCTCGTAAAAAATAAAAAAACTAAAGAAGAGCTCTCTCCTTGGAATAGGCCTCAAACTCCAAAAATGAAAAAAATTGTGGCAGACCTTCGCAAAGCAGGATTTTCGACTTTGATTCGTTGGAATTGGATCATTATTGCTCCTCCTTTAACTATTACCAAAGAAGAATTGGATGAAGGAATTGAAATTTTAGACAAAGTTTTAACTAAGAACGCTTAATGGATAATTTTCGACCATTTCCTTTATTCAGAGGGGCCTTCTCTCAAACCATTGCTTCCGCTTATTGGCCACAGAGACTTAATATAGATAATCATGAAGAGCATTTTGTCTCAATTGATGATAACCAAGAACTAGTTTTATTAAAAAATTCACCAACACAGATAAAACGAGAGCGCATTTTTGTTTTGATTCATGGGCTGACTGGTAATGCTCAATCAACTTATGTAAGAAGGCTTACTCATCTCTTAAATAGTGAAGGGCACTTAGTTTATCGAATGAACTTAAGAGGCGCGGGAGAAGGGTTCCATCGTGCTCATACCCCCTATCATAGTGGACGCAGTGAAGACTTAAGATCTGTGCTTAAAAACTTAACTCAGATCCATAATGCTCCTATTACAGTGATAGGCTATTCACTGGGAGGGAATCTCACTCTTAAGGCCATGGGGGAAGGGGATATTTATAATTGTGATAGTGCTATCAGTGTTTCGGCCCCACTGGATTTATATAAAACAACGGTGAAGCTTGGAAAGTTTCCATCGAAGCTTTTCGACAGGTTTTTTGTTAATGGACTCATTAAAGAAATTGAACAGAAATCACAAACCTATCCGAGGCTTAAACAAGTGATACCCTATAAGGCCAAGAATATTTTTGAAGTAGATAATATGTTTACCGCTCCAGAGTCTGGTTTTAAAGATGCCATGGATTACTATCAGCAGTGCAGTTCATTTCAGTTTTTAGATAAAATAAAAGTAAAAACACTAATGCTCGCC
>CAYGUN010000218.1:0-5162 GCA_964353025.1 uncultured Bacteriovoracaceae bacterium | reverse complement strand
GAAATCTGCTGGACCCAACTTGCAAGGTATCCATCAATAATATTTCTTGTCTTATCTCTCCCACAAACAATAAACAGACCAGATGGTATATGCCCTACGGCTTTAGCCTTCTCTTCCACTGAAGCCTCCTCTTTCTAAGTATTTATAATATGGTATGGACTGCCTCTTTCTTTTGTCAATTTATCAATTCTCTTAAATATCGACTTTTGTAAGTATTTGAAACTAAAGGCATACAACAAAGTAATTGTGCGCAGCGCATAGAGCTTCTACAATAACTTCTCTCATTAGCCGACAAGCTAACTCAGAGACCTTTAAAACCTCAAAAATAAGGAGGGTGAAAAATGGCGAATAATAAAGACTATGATAAGTACAAAAAACTTCTTTTAGGGCTTAAGGTTCAAATCTTAAATCACACCCGAAATGAACTGGTAGAACAGAGATTCATTACCCCTGATGATTTAGCAGATGAAGCCGATTACGCATCAACCATGACTTCTCAGCAAATGGCGTTGAGTTTACAAGAGAGAGAACTTGTAAAATTAAGACTCATTGATAGGGCCCTAATGAAGATGAATGAAGGGCATTATGGCGAGTGCGAAGATTGTGGTGATCAAATAGGAGAAAAAAGACTCTCCAAGCAGCCATGGGCGGATCTTTGTCTAGAACACGCTGAAGAATATGAAAGAGAACAAAAGCAGATAATGAAGCTTAGAAAGGCCTAGTGCCTTTCTAAGCCCACCTCGGACAATCTTAACTCATTAAAATTACAGTCTTTTTTCTGTCTAAAGCTTAGACAGGTGCTACTAATTAGACACCACTTGAGCTGTTATTTCCCCTATCTCACCAGAATTACATAACCAAAACTGGCTCATCAATTGCTTATTAATACTTAACTAACCTATCCCAAATAGGGGTATTAATTAAGGATAAGTCGATGAGATTCATTTTAGTTTTGGCCCTTGCTCTCACTCAAATCACATTTGCCCAATTAGCTAATAGAGCTCCACTTGGTGACTATGAAAGTCGTTCATTAAATACCGAGTTTTCAAACTGGGGCCTGGACACAGATTCCAAAGATGCACATATTAACCTTTCAGGAGTTTGGAAGAAATTTGAAAAAAAGAAAAATATAGTCATCGCTGTTATTGATACAGGGATTGATTATAGTCACCCTCATTTAAAAAATAATATCATAACTTTAAGTGGAAAAGCTTCTGAGTCAAATTACGGAGTTGATTTTTCAACTAAGGCCCCGACTTTTACACCTAATGATACTCATGGGCATGGAACTCACGTCGCTGGAATTATTGTTTCTATATTTCCAGATGCAAAGATTCTTCCTCTAAAATACTATAATCCTCAAGCCTCAGGACAAGATAATTTAAATTCAACTATTCAGGCCCTTGAATTTGCGGTTAATAATAATGTTGATATCATTAACTACTCAGGTGGTGGTCCAGAACCTTCACTAGAAGAGCTTAAAATCCTTCAAAAAGCAGAGAAGAAGGGAATCCTTATCATCGCAGCAGCAGGTAATGAAAAAAGTAATATTGATGATAAAAGACATGCTTATTATCCAGCAAGTTACGGTTTAGACAATATTGTTTCAGTAAACGCTCATAATCAAAAAGTTAAAATTATTCCTTCTTCAAACTGGGGTAAACTATCGGTTGATGTAGCAGCTCCTGGACATAGAATTAAATCTTCAATCCCTAATGGAAAATCAGGACATATGACAGGAACAAGCCAGGCAACAGCTTTTGTAACTGGTGTAGCAGCTCTTATTAAGTCTAATTTCCCAGAGCTTTCATATGAGCAAATTAAAAACTCAATCCTAGCTTCCAGTATTAAGGTTAAATCTCTTGAAGGAAGAACTCTAGCAGGCGGTAAATTAGATGCAACTAATGCATTTGAGATGGCACAACGAGTTCACCAGTATATGGAGAAAAATCCGAAAGGAAGAACTCTGGCCAAGAAAAAATAAACCTTCTATTCTTAGTGCATGAGAAATAATCTTGTGCGCTACTTGCTCTGCTCTTTTTCAGGACTTTTGTATACTTTGGGTATCCCCTCTTTCCTGGGACAGGAGATTCCTTTCACACCAGTCATTGGAACATCTTTTCTTTTTTATCAGTTAATGAGTGAAACTTTGAATAAAAAGCAGAAATGGCTCTGCCTTTTTATCTTTCTTATCACAGTAAACTTTACTGGTTATTATTGGGTCCCTCAAACATTACAAATCTTTGGTGAACTACCTGCCATTGTTTCCTATTTGGCAAACTTACTTTTTACATTAATTATTCTGCCCCAATTTCTCATTTTTTTATTATTAAAAAAATACTGGGACAAAATCTTCTCCCGTCTTGAAACGAAATTACCAAAAATAGAGAGTTTTATTTTCTTTTATACCGTTGTGTTGCTTGTTTTAGAGAATTTTGTCCCTCAGCAGTTTCCAACTCATCTAGGGCATTTCTGGGTTTCACTTGGTCCCTATCTCGGCTACGCCAACAAGTTTGGTATCCCCGTCTACTCTATGATGAGCTATCTTTTAATCTTTGCCCTCATTGCTTCTATTGCACAGAAGAAACATTCTTATTTTACTTATATTATTGTTATCCTTTTTGTTATCACAAACCCATTTTTAACCAACGATAAACTGCCTATTGAAAAAAAAATGGCAGTCAGGATATCTCAAGCCAGTATTGGCAATTACCTCAAATTAGAATCTGAAAAGGGAGATTTTGATTCTGTTGAAAAGATCCTAACTTTTTTCAAAAACCTCTCCCAAAAACCTTATGAGCAAAAAGAATTCAAATCACCTGATATTATTATTTGGTCTGAGACTTCATACCCTTACTCGATTAGCTCACGTTCCTTATTTAATAAAATGTTTAAAGCCCCTCCCATCTTCTCTGAAATTATAAATCATACCGGAGCAGAATTTTTAACAGGCGGATATGATCAAAAGTCATCCACTCGAGACTACTTTGAGCGAGATTACAATGCGGCCTTCTTCTTTGATAATAAGGCCCAACTCAAAGATGTTTACCACAAGAAACTCTTAATTCCCTTTGGGGAAACTCTTCCCTTTGGGCCACTGAATCGCTTAATTAGCAATATCGTCCCCAATATTGCTTTTTTTTCCAAAGGTGAGAAATCAACTCTTTTTAAAACCAAAAATGATATCTCATTCATTAGTCCTATTTGTTATGAAATGCTTTATGCTGATTTTATTAGAGAGTATCTCAATGATAATATTGAAAGTGCTGATGCTATTATAAACTTAACCAATGACTCCTGGTATGAACAACCCGAACCCAGACAACACCTTTACCTTGCCAGATGGCGAGCACTTGAATTCAATATTCCAATCATTCGTTCCACTAATACAGGAATTACAACTTTAATCAGGGCTGATGGAACACTTGGTCCCACATTGGGACGTAATAAAAGAGAAAATCTGGATTTTATTTTTGGAGTACCTTCAAAGAGAGATAAAACTTTTTATGAAAAAACAGGATTATGGGGAAGTTGGATATTAATACTAATACTTTACTTATTCTCAGTTATTTTTTACCAACTGAAAAACCTTCTTTCAAAAGGTCGTGAAGTCTGAGAGCTCCAACAAATTTTCCGTTATCGACAATAGGAAGAACGTTAATACTTCTATTTTCTTCTTCCATTAATCTGAGCGCTTCAAAGGCCTTTGTGTCTGAACTTGTCCTCACTGGATCTTTATTCATAAGTTTATCTAAGGCTGTATCGAGAGCATTACTATCATGAGCAAGAGCGCGTCTTATATCCCCTTCCACTAGGATGGCTTCAAACTTATCTCCAGTGACAATAGTTGCCATTCCAATTGGAGACTTCGTCATTTCAAGTAAGCACTCTTTTAGAGTTTGACTGCTTTTTAATATAGGACAGTCTTTTGCTGGAACCATTAAATCAGAGACTTTTAAAGATAAGCTTTTACCTAAAAATCCCCCGGGATGATTCATAGCAAAGCCTTCCTTAGAAAGTCCTACAATTGACTCATAAAACACAGCGAGAGCATCCCCCATGGCCAGGGCCACAGTTGTACTTGTTGTTGGAGCTTGATTATTTAAACAAGCTTCTTTTTTCACCGAACAATCCCAAAGAACTCCGCATTTCTGCGCAATAGGAGAATCCATTTTTCCTAAAAGACCAATAGTCATTTCTTTTGGGATATTCAGATAAGGTAAAAATTTTAAAATTTCTTCCGTTGTTCCTGACTTACTAATAAGAATAATGGCATCTTTCTTAGTGACACGACCTAAATCACCATGCAGGGCCTCAATTGGGTGAAGAAAAAATGAAGGAAGGCCTAGTGAGGAAAAGGTTGAAGCTATCTTTTGAGCAATGATACCTGACTTTCCAACTCCTGATATAATGAGACTTCCACCTATGGTTCTTAAGCTTTCAAAAATACTTTTTACTTTAAGAGCATTATCTTCAGTAATTTTCCCTGCCAAATCTTCTAAGGCCTGGGCCTCACACTCAAGGACGTCTTTTAAAATTTGGGTGTTTTTCACTTCTTTATCCTAAGTTCCTGGTTTCACAAATGATAAATCATTGATAACATTAAAACTAATGAAAGGTAAATCTCTATTCGTTTTGACACTCTTCCTGTTATCAGGTTGTGCTTCCTATGAGAAATTTAGGCAAGTCACCCAAGATGTGGAGATTCCATCCAAAACCTTCAAGGCAACTTACAACCAAGCTTGGCAAGCTGTCATTCAGGTTATGAAAAAATATGACATCGCACAGCAGAATCAAGAAGCAGGACATATCAAGACCAGATGGATTGATAATACTCTTCAAGTGAATTTCACTGATTCATTCGGTTCAAATGATGCTGTTAAGGCCGCTAAATTCAAACTGGTTATTAATGTAGTGAAGGCCTATCGAGGAAAGTTTGAAGTGGCCAAAGTCAGTGTCTATAAAAGACAACTTATTGAACAAGATTTTTTACAAGGTTGGAAAGAAATAAGAACAGATGGAATACTTGAACAGACTATCCTTTATCGCCTAGATAGAATCATCAATATTGATAATAAACTTAAGGCCATCGATAAGGCCCGAGAGAAAGAGCAGTTAAAAGAATTCTAAAGAGTCACTTCACTCAATGAAACTCGACTCCA
>CAYGUN010000217.1:0-5176 GCA_964353025.1 uncultured Bacteriovoracaceae bacterium | reverse complement strand
ATTTATAATCGGCCAAGAGTATGCCTTCAAAGATTGCGTTGGCATTTTTTTCAAAATGGCCTGAAAAAAAGCTCTCAAGATCAAATGACATTGTTTTTGAGAGAGAAAGCTGAGATTTAAGTATTTTAGCACTCACACGTCGAAGTTTTTCACTGGTAATAGTTTTCTTGTCCCCAAGCCCAACTAGTAAGTAAGATTCGCCTGCGTGATTATTGAGAAGAAATTGGTCTCCGTAGGTAGCATTAAAGGCAGTGGCCGATCTGAGGGAGTCAAAAATATCTTTTACTTCTTTATTGGCAATATTAGGGGATGAATCTTCTTTTTTCCCTTTTGTTGAGTCTTTTTGATAAACTCCAATAACTTTAAGCTCAGCAGCATCATAGATTTTTCCGGAAGTATCAATTTTCATTTTCATATTATTCTCCTCATAAGTTTTATGACTTTTTATCATATTTGAGAGTTTGTTGTCTAAGAAAGAACTCTAACGTATTCTCTATAATAAGAGAAAATATGAATAAAATAATTCAAAGATACATTGCCTCAAGCTTTATTGGTCCTTTTATGATTAGTTGTGTCTTTTTTGTCTCTTTTCTTCTTTCTTTCAAGCTTTTCTCGTTAACTAACTTAGTGGTTAACAAGGGGCTTTCACTATCACTAACGCTTGTTTTATTAGGACATATCTCTATTACCTTTCTTCCTATGGCCTTTCCTATCTCCTCTCTCTTTGCGTCTCTTTTCTGTATGGGAAAATTTAGCAAGGACTCTGAATACATAGCCATGCGCTCTTTTGGATTTAGTAAATCTCAAATTGCGATGCCTTTTCTTTTTATGTCATTTTTTATTGGTGCTATGATTTTGGTTTTAAATATTGAGCTAATTCCTTACTCTCAAGTTCAACTAGAGCATTCCATTCGCTCAATGGAGTCATCTCAATTTTTAGCAGATATAAAAAGCGGAAGCTTCTTTACCAGTATTCCCAATGTAACTATTTTTTCTGAAAATGTGACAAATAAAGGCAGCAATTTAGATAGAATTTTTATTCATGTGAATTCAGGAGATGAGCAAAAAATTATTTTTTCTCATGACGGACAAATGATTAAGAAAAGAGATTTTGAGACTTCATCTGAGTCACTTCGTTTAATTTTACAGGACGGTAATATATCTAAACTTGACCAAACAGGGGCAAAATTAGAGAAAATAATCTATGGAGAATATGATTTCCCAGTTTCCTCTGGCAGTTTTAAACCTCTCTCTTTGAACAAAGCAAGCGTTTTACCAAGCTCTAAGCTTTGGAAAATACTTAACTTAACAGAAGAAGAGGTTACTGCGAAGGGCTTTGATAAGAAGCAAATTGAGAAGACTCGGTTTGAGTTTTGGAATAGAATTAATACACCTTTGTTATGTATCATATTTACTTTTCTTGGAGTCGCATTAGGAGTTCAAGATAACAGAGGGAAAAAGAAAAATATTGGTGGAATAAGCTTACTTTTCCTGGTGACTTACTATACTTTATTTTTTGGATTAGTGACCATTTCAAGAAAAGGCTTAATCCCTACAAGCTTAGCGGTTTTTTTACCAACTTTAATAACTAGTGCTTATGCATTTAAGAAATTCAAACAATTAGATTGGATTGGTGCTTAACTATTACTCTGAATCTTCAGTCTTCTCATCCATCAAAGTTTTGTAATCATTTGCTGTATAAAGAATGCCTTTTTTGTTGGCAACAAATAAGGGGAGTTCATATTGGGCAGCATTTTCTCTAGGAAAAATCAGACTTTTCACACCAGTTCGGCTATCAAAATCTATTTTTCTCTTATTATAGAAAATCCGTGTGACATTTGAATTACCCATATAAAGCAAGATTTGTTCACCTTGTAGAAATAACTTTTTCCCCTGTCTAAGGATCAGAGATTTGACTTGTTTGCTATTGATTTTATAAGTAAGCCAACTATCTCCATCAACGGCAGCAACTAAAACATTTTGTTTATTATCAATAGAAGCCGTATTAACTATATTAGGATAAATCTCAGAATTATTTAAATCTTCCTGATTTTCAGCGATAGTAAAAACATCTCTATTTCCAAAGCTGTAAAATTTAACAAAGGGAAAATTACCTGCCATCTCCTCTGTCTTTTCTTTGATAACTCTTTCAGTTCTTAAATCAGATGGAGTTTGTACCAAAAGACCTTGTTCTCTCATTTGAGAGATGATGGTCTGCATATCATTTGATGTTGGTTCATCTTTTTCTACCTCTTCTACAACAGGTTCTTTGACCTGTGCTGCGGGCTTATTCTCTTCAATTTGAGCTGCTGCAATTTTCTCTTGAAGATTATTTTCCTCCACTTCCTCGTCCCTTGCTTTCTTAGCACTTTCAAGTAGGAACAAAGATGATTTTTCATCTTTGATCTCATTTACGGACTCAGCCTTTGGAGTGTTCTGTTCTTCATTTTCACTGGCGACATTCTGACTAACTTTTTCACTCATATGATTGTAAGTAAAAGAGATGAGACCCACAAGTGTCATTATAATCAAACCTGGAATATAAACTCTTTTATTGGCCAGGATTTGCCCTAAGTTTTTAAGAAACTCTTCTATTTGCGATGGCTCAATAGGAGCATTTTTACTGGCAGCATAGTTACCTTGAGGTTTTACTATCGGTGGTTGAACCTTTTGCTTAACTGGATCTTCTTCTCTGGGAATGCGAGGCTCTTTTTTTATCGGAGCTTTTTTGGATTTCAAACCTTTAGAGTTTTCTCCTGTGAGCTTTATATAGCTTTCATCTAATACATCAAGGGCTTTATTTATATCAGCTTTCATTGCTTTGGCATAACTTTGAACAAAACCTCTTACATAGGCCTTATTCGGTAGGTTTTGCAGGTCATTTGCTTCTAATTTTCTCAATACATTGATATTGATTTTTGTTTGATCTGAGATTTGGATTATATCAATCCCTTTGTTCTCTCGGAGTCCTCTAAGGTATTCGCCAATGTTTTCATTTGTCATAATTTTGCTTTCGATTTAAAAATTCGTAATCTTCTCTATTGTATTCAACTCAGTATATATTAAAAGTCGGGGGCAAAATATTTTTTATCGAGATTGACCCTCTTTACTTGAAAAGTATCTTTTTCAATAATGGAATCAAGCTCTGATAATTTTACTCTGGCTTTTTTATCATACTCAGTTGATCTAAACTTTCTCATAATGGCATTCAACTTAATGCGAGCATCATCATATTTTCTAAGTTTAATTGAAGCCAAAGCAGAAAAATAATGTGGCGCAGGCTGGCTATAACAAGTTCCTTTATAGCTCTCAGTGAACTTATTAGAAGCTTCTTCGTATTTTTTCTCTTTATACAAGATAAGACCTAACTGAAAATAAGAAGGGCAATAGTCTTCTTTAATTTTGATAGAGCTTTGAAAATATCCCTTGGCCTTCTCCATTTCATCTTTCTTAAGAGAGACTATTCCTAGGTTATAATAAGTTCTAAAATGGTGTTGATAAATAAGATCTTTAAGTACGTCTTCAAATAGCTTAGTCGCTTCATCAAGCTTTTCTTCATTAATATATATAGAAGCAAGATTCATTTTAGCATCAGTATTGTCAGGGTTCAGTTCCAGTGCTTTTCTAATATGGGCTTGGGCCAGTTTTTTTTCATCTTTAAAGTAGTAGGCCATTCCTAGGTTATTATGAATTTCTGAACCTTCAGGTTTAATTCGAACGGCTTTAAGTAGGTGTTCGAGAGCTGTCGTATATTCCCCTCTCATTAGACTCGCTGTTCCATGCCCATAATGAAGTTCAGCTTTCTTGTTCATTGTCTCTTCTTTTGAAGTTGAGCAAGCAACCAAAACAAGTGTGAATAAAATAGCGATTACTTTCATTAAGATCTCCTTATATCTTTATAATGATAGCTCCCTTGAAACCAAAGGAAAAGTTCCAAATTAATTTCTAGTAAGCCAGGTGAGGGTTTCGTAGTGATGAGAACCTGGAAACATGTCAAACAGATGAATTTCTTGAATTTTATAGTTAAGTTCTTTAAGGTCACGGGCCATAGTAGCGGGATTACAACTTATATAAAGGATGTGGTTAGGTTTAAAGCTCTTTACCCATTCACATAGATTTTTTAAGCCTGTTCTGGGTGGATCAAGCATGAGCAGTTGAATACTTGCAACTGAGTTTTTTTTCTTAAAATCAGAAAGAGTCTTTTTTTTGTAAAGGTCGAAATGATAGAAGTCATCACTACTTATAGGTTGAGTGTAGAAGTCAATGAGATATTTTTCATCAAAATGAAATGAATTTGAAAGATTTCCATCTCCCGCGAATAGTTCAATTAAAGATTTATTGAGTTTTTCTCTGAAGATAATTTGTGAGAGCTCTTCTTTCATAATTTTATTCATATAAGGATGAACTTGAGTAAAGCCACCGAAAGAATAGGGTTGGTTAATGCTGACTTGAACTCCATCATTTTTGAGATAAATTTCGATATGCCCTTTGGGGGGAGCATTATCGACTAACTCTCGCCATCCACCTTGATAAAGCTCTTTTAATTTATTTTGAACCGGAAGCATGGGTAGCAGGCAATTTTCAATATTTATAATCTTATGAGAAAAAGGATTTATCTGTCCTAGTTTGTCAGCTTTTTTATCATAATGCAGTTGAATCCTATTTCGGTAGCGAGTGGTCTCCTTCACCTGATGGATTTTAATTTCTTGGTATTCAAGTATTAATTGCTTTAAATGTTTACGCAAGGCCTGCTCCTTATACAGGATTTCCTCTGTATAAGGAGTATGAAGATAATCACAGCCAAAACACTCTTGAAAATGTGGGCAATTGCCTTTAATTCTCATAGGAGATTCTGAATTGATGGAATCAACTAAAGCAAATTGAACCCCCTTCTTTTCATCGACTATATAAGCTTGTCCCTCTTCTCGAGGGAGAGTTTTAGGAATAAAGGTGACTTTATCAGAGCATTTAGATACACCTTGTCCCAAAGGATCTAGGTGTTCTATTTTAAAATTAACTACTTTCTTTTTTCCCATTGTTTCTAGAAACCTAAATTAGAATTATACTAAAACTATATGAAATCATTCTACTCTAAACTGTCTTTTTTGGTAGAGTTACTTTTAAACGGACTCTATATTGCAGTTTACACATTGAACCAAGCAGATAAAATTCCATC